>JBKJOR010000200.1:0-9724 GCA_046595575.1 Pyrinomonadaceae bacterium
TTGATCCGGCAAAGCCGTCCTTTTTTGTAGACCCATGCCTTCGGCTCAAGCCGGAGGCAGATGCATGGAAATACTGAGTGCCGAATCTCAGAGTTCAAAGTCACGTCGGCTCGATCAAAACGCCTACAATTTTTTGCCGACCTCGATCCCAGCAACAACGCCGGCAAAGCCGGCTGCTGTGCTCAACACCAGATAGAAGATCGCCGCGGCGAAATACCGTTCTTTGGCGAGGCCGTATATTTCCATTTCGAAGGTCGAGAAAGTAGTGAATGCTCCGAGAAAACCGACGATGATCGCCAGGCGGAGATTGTCGTCGATCGCAAATCTATCAGTTAAAAGGATGAGTGACAGCCCGATCAGGAAGGAACCCGATACATTGATGAGAAAGGTCGGCAATGGAAAGTGATCGAAAACGGCGTTGAGCGGTGAGATATTCACCAGATAGCGCGCCACGGCGCCAAGAGCGCCACCTGCAGCGACAAACGCGACTCGAGTCAATAACTCCATCCGTTGGTGTCCTCCTACAAAGTTTCAACACGTGACCGAACGCTCTCTCGCATCGACGAATACTAGACACACTACCCGCGGGCGAGTTATTTGCCTGGCCCATTTTAACAGGCTAAACTTCAGTATATATATGGCTGAGAGCTTGGCTTTCACAAAAACGTCCGATCGGAGCGTCATCTACGCTGAGATCGTACCGCAGATCGAAGCGCTGATCGCTGGCGAAAACGACGTGACAGCAAATCTCGCGAACGTCTCTGCAGTGCTGAAAGAAGCCGTGGGCTATTTTTGGGTGGGCTTTTACCTCGCGAACGACGGGCAGCTTGTTTTGGGTCCCTTCCAGGGGCCGGTCGCATGCACTCGGATCAACTTCGACCAGGGCGTCTGCGGACACGCCTACACAAAACGCGAGATTGTTATCGTGCCGAATGTCGATGAGTTTCCCGGCCATATCGCCTGCAGCTCGTCGGCGAGATCCGAGATCGTTTTGCCCATTTTTGACGGTGCCGGGAATGTATTCGGAGTTCTCGACGCCGACAGCGACCGTTTAGACGATTTTTCTGAGGCCGACCGCGAGGGTCTGACTCGCGTTGTTGAGGTTATTGAGAGATTCATTCAGAGCCACACGAACTCTGACATTATCGAATGACACCTATCGAATACCCGTTTTGGGTCTGGGTCTTTTTCTTCGCGGTCGTCTTGATCGCTCTTTTCGTCGACATCGGGATCGTCAACCGGCATTCTCATGCTCCGACACGAAAGGAAACGTTCGGATGGAGCATCGTCTGGGTCTCGCTTGCGCTTGGTTTCAACGTTTTTATTCTCTGGCAGTTTGGGATCGACAAGGCGAAACTCTTTTTTACCGGCTATCTGATCGAGCTCTCGCTTTCGGTCGACAACCTCTTCGTCATACTTCTGATCTTCACCTACTTCAAAGTGCCGAAGAAGTATCAGCACCGCGTCTTGTTCTGGGGCATCATGGGTGCACTCGTAATGCGCATGGTGATGATCTTCGCGGGAGCTGAACTCGTCGAGCGATTTCACTGGATCATATACGTCTTCGGTGTATTCCTCATCTATACCGGTCTGAGCATGTTCCGGAATACGGACGAAAATTTCGAGCCGCACGAAAGCGCGATTGTAAGATTTGCGACAAAATATATTCGTATCTCGAAGCACTACGATGGCGAAAAGTTCATTGTCGTAAAGGACGGTGTGCGAACCGGAACGCTGTTGCTGCTGGTGCTGATCACGGTCGAGTTTACCGATCTGATCTTCGCCGTTGACTCGATACCGGCGATCTTCGGAATCACAACGGACCGCTTTATCGTCTATACCTCTAACATCTTCGCTATCTTGGGGCTTCGAACATTCTTTTTCCTGTTGTCGGATCTGGCGGACCGGTTTCACTACCTTAAGATCGGCCTGGCATTTGTTCTAACCTTTATCGGGGTGAAAATGCTTTTACCACTTCTGGTGGAAGGTTTGGTAAAATTGACGGGCACGGGAACGTCGGGCCTCGCCCTTTTCCTTGAACGGTATCGCAACCATGAGTTCGAGCAGGCCGTGATCAACATTTCCCTCGGTGTAGTCATTGCAGCAATAGCCCTTTCAATAATTTTGTCGATCGTGTTTCCCCGCCGGCACGCGGAGGAACCGGAGGAGCGTCCCTCGGAAGAGCTGTCTTAGAAGTTTTCGATGGAAAACAAGTACCGTAAATTCTACGTCGAATGGTGGAAGATCCGTAAGAGCACGATCTACGGGATCATTGCGTTCGTCGTGGTCTCGAGTGCGGTCGCATATGGTGTCTGGTGGGCGATGAGTTATGACTGGTTCTCCCAACAGGCGGCCACCGATGCACCCAAGGATGCAGCGAAGATAATCTCGTTTGAGGGGGACGTGCGCATTACCAGGGCCGCGACACGCGAGACGATCCTCGTCACCAAAGAAACGTTCGTCGCGGCCGGCGATACGATCCAGACACAGGCGGACGGACGCGCGCTTATTCAGATGATCGATCAATCGGAGTACTCCATTCGACCGAACAGTACCGTCGTGATCCGGGATAACTCGTCGCTCTTCGGAGGGACGAATGTACGCGTCTCACTCGATGACGGCCAGATAAATGTTCGCACTGACCAGCAACCGGAGAACACCGAGAACGTGGTTGAGATGATGGACTCGCGGACGCTCTTAAAGGCCCAGACCGATGCGAGTTTCAACGCCGATGCGTATTCCAAGGGGGGCGAGATCCGTATCAGTCGCGGAAGTGTCGAAACCTCGATCGGCGGAGAGCGGACGACGATCAGCGAAAATGAATTTGCATCCTTGTCTGCCGGGCGGATCGCGTCGCGCGAGAAAATCCTGATCCCTCCGAAAGGTGTAACGCCTGTGAACATGTCCCAGGTTGTCGATTCGTCCGGACGGGGAGTGACGATGTCGTTCGGTTGGCAGGACGAAAGCTCGATCCCGGTCGCGAACTACTACATTCAGATCGCACGATCGCCGACGTTTTCTTCGGACGGTATGCTTGTCGACCGAGGTTCGATCACGAGCCGTGACTTCAGGCTAAGCGGACTGATGCCCGGCGCGTATTATTGGAGACTCAAAACCACCTCGCGCGCTGGCCAGACCAGTGAATGGAATGACGCCTGGCGTTTCAATGTGGTAAAGCCGGAAGCGAATCCGGCAATCGAGGTCGCCGATTGGAAGGTAGAAAGGGTCGGCGGGAACGTATCGATCATTTCCGGACGGACCCGCGCCGGACTCTACGTTCGCACGGCTCAAAACAGACAGACGTTCGTTGCGGGCGATGGTACGTTTCGTGTGCAGGTCTCAACACCGTTGCCCGAGGTCGCTTTGGAAGTGGGTGACGATCAGGGTAATCGCACGGGATTTGTGCTTAGCCTGCGCACTTCGAAAGTCCTGCGCAGGTTTTAGGAGTAACGTTTTACGGGCGCGCATCACGAACACACTAACGAATCGCGATCGGTGCAGCGTCTCGGGCGCCTCAAGATCGCACTCGCTCTAACCTTTGTCTATATGATCGCCGAAGCGGTCGGAGGCTGGCTAACCAACTCGCTTGCCCTCATCGCAGATGCTGGCCATATGCTGACGGACGTAGCGGCCCTATCGCTTACGTTGTTCGCGATCTGGTTCGCGACACGTCCCGCCACCTCACGAAAAACATACGGCTACTATCGACTGGAGATACTCGCGGCATTCGTGAATGGTATCGCGCTCGTTCTGCTTTCGATTTGGATCATCTACGAGGCTTACGATCGATGGCAGTCGCCGCCCCAGATCGCGGGACTTCAACTCACGGTCATCGCGACCGGCGGTTTGATCGTAAATATAATCGCAGCGTACCTGCTGCACGCCGATCATAAACACGATCTAAACATGCGCGGTGCGTTTTTGCATGTGATCGGCGATCTTCTCGGGTCGGTTGCCGCGATGATCTCCGGAATCCTGATCATTGCATTGGGTTGGCTTTGGGCGGATGCCGCCGGCAGCGTACTCATCAGCCTGATCATTATTTTCGGAGCCTGGCGCCTCATACTCGATTCAGTGAACGTCCTGCTCGAGGGCACCCCGCGACACATTAACCTGGCCGCTGTCGAATCGACGATCCTCGATACGGCCGGCGTCGGCGGGGTCCACGATCTGCATGTTTGGACCATCTCGTCGGGGATCGAAGCACTCTCCGCACATATCACGCATGACGAATCCGTTTCACACTCGGATCTCCTGGTCGCTGTCCGCGCTCAGCTCCATGACGGCTATGGCATCGATCATTTGACGATCCAAATGGAGACCCTGGATAACGAAGCCGAGGCGGTATACGTTTGCGAAACCGGAACCAAGTGCTTTGAACCATCGCTTCGCAACACAAAAACTGCAGCCGGCAAAAGATAGTTTTGCCTCCGCTCGCGGTTTAAGGTGAAACTATTGAAGGTGAGCGAAATCCAACTCAGATATGGCCGGGGATCGCTACCCGTTAAGTACGACGAAGATCGTTTTCAGATCCTCGGAACAGTCGATGAGCGTGGTGCTCTGTCGGACATCGAGATCGGCGAGCGTCTCGACGCTCCGGTCGATTCGTTGCGCGTCGAAGAGATCGTCGGTTCAGGAGAGAGGGTCCTCTTTGTTGTGCCCGATGCCACGCGGCGTTCGGGATGCGGGCAGATTGTCAATCTGTTGGTGCGGCGGCTGATCGCAAACGGGACGACGCCATTCGAGATGGCCGTCATTTTTGCTACCGGCATTCATCGTCCCGTCACCGAAGAAGAGAAGCACGCGATACTGACTCCATTCATCGCCCAACGGATCAAGACCCTCGACCACGCTCCACGCGATCTGGCGCAGATCGTGAAGGTCGGAGAAACTTCAGGCGGCATTCCGGTGGAACTGAACCGGGCCTTAATCGAGTATGACCACGTGATCGTCATCGGAAGTGTGACATTTCACTACTTCGCGGGGTTTACGGGCGGACGAAAGCTGATCTGCCCCGGGCTTGCTTCAGCAAGAACGGTTTCCGCGACGCACAAGCTCGCGTTTGATTGCGAGCGAAGAGCTCGGCGTGACGGTGTCGGCACGGGGCTACTCGATGGTAATGCGGTGCACGAAGCGTTTGTCGAGGCCGCATCATTTGCAAAACCTTCTTTCGCGGTTAACACGATCGTCAACAATTCCGGCGACATCGTCGATGTTGTTTGCGGTGATTGGTCAGCGGCGCATCGGACGGCGTGCGATGAGTACGGAGCCGCAAATACAATTCAGATCGGCGAAAAGCGCGGTCTCGTCATCGCAAGCTGTGGCGGCTTTCCGCACGATATCAACATGATCCAGGCGCACAAGGCGCTCGAGGCCGCATCCCACGCGTGCACGGACGGCGGAACGATCGTCCTTCTTGCAGAATGTCTAGAGGGCATGGGACGAAAGGATTTTCTTGACTGGTTTTCGGTCTCGGGAAGCGATGCGTTGGCTGAGCGTTTGTGCGAAAAGTATCAAGTCAACGGCCAAACTGCATGGAGCTTACTAGCAAAGGCGGAACGGTTTGATGTTCGAATAATATCGTCGCTGCCCCTTTCCGACACGCGAGCGATGCGCATGGCTCGGGCTGAGGATCTGAACGAATTGCTTTCCTACAAAAGCTTGAAGGGATACATGCTTCCAAACGGCGCGAGAAATCTTTTCAAGAACCTTTGAACCTTTCGTCGCGTTTCGCGAACGCGTAGCCGAGCACTCCGATCGCGTTTAACCTCGCTTCACTTCAAAAGTACGACCCATTGAATCCGCTTGATTACGGATCGACTTAAGTTTGTCCCGGAAACCCGTAAATCGGAGAACGTAGACGGTCGTCTCATTGGCCCGTAGGAAATAGAATCGTCCGCTCATCGGCCGACCCGCCCGTACGAATTCAAAGTTGAATATCGATCCCCGAAGCCTGCCCGAAAAATTCTCGTCAACCCCGGCCACGTAACCCGGAAGGAACTGTAGTTTCTGCTCCTCGTCCCGCACGATATCCGTGAGGATCGCATCTTTCCCAACTGTCAGACGGCGAACTTCGAGATGACCGTCGTTCCGGTCAATAAAGACGTACTCGACATTCGGTTTTGTGGGTGAAGGTTTGACGGTCATTTTCCAGCGATCGTCCGGAACGTCGAACTTGTAGTCGACGCTCGGATCACTAAAGCCGTCGCCTTGGGCAAATACCGAAGCGGTGGCAAAAATGCTGCAGGCGAGGAGAAAGAAAATCGAAAATCTTGGCGGTTTCATGTTCTTTGGTATAAAACGAACTGTTACATTCTAGCCTAATTCGGCTATGATCTCGAAGTTTTAGATGACAGGTTCACGCTGATTGTTGTCCCGGCCATCGAGTAGCGCGATTCAGAAGAAACTTCGCCAAACACCCGTATGCAGGCGTCTAAACAGAGTGTGTGCAGAGTAAAACTGGTTACAGTTCATTCGGAGAGGTTTTTATCCATGAAGCAGTCTTTTTCACGATTCAGTGCGGTTATCGCAATCCTGGCCATTTTCGCCGTTATGCTCCCGACGTTTGCGTTCACAGGCGAGCCTGAGAGGAACAAGCCTTTAACCGAAGATCAAAAGATCGTTCACGTTCTTAATCGATTAGGTTTTGGCTCCCGGCCGGGCGATATCGAGAAGGTTAAGGCCATCGGTCTGCAAAAATATATCGATCGACAGCTGGAATCTCTCTCCGTCGAGGATACGGTCGCTGAAACCAAGGTCAATAATCTCGAGATCTTCAAGATGTCCACCGGCGAGGTATTCGCGAAATACCCGAACCCGGGCGCATTACTCCGTCAGTTGGAAGGCGGCCGTCAGGCACAAGCCGCAGCGCAGAATCGTCAGGAGAACGCGGCCAAACCGAACGGCGAGCAAACCCCTGAGAGCGAGGCCAAGGTGACTGCTGAAGAGCAGCGCGAACGTAGGCAGAAATTACAGGCTTTGTATCGGGAGTACGATCTTCGTCCGGCAAACCAGCTCGTCCCGCAGATCGCAGCGAATCGGGTCCTGCGTGCGGTCTACTCCGAGCGTCAGTTGCAAGAGGTGATGGTAGATTTTTGGCAAAACCACTTTAACGTTTTCTCGGGAAAAGCTGCGGTTCGTTGGTACATCCCGAGCTACGAACGCGATGTTCTGCGTAAGAATGCGTTAGGGAATTTTAAGGATCTCGTCGTTGGGACGGCCCAACATCCGGCGATGCTTTTCTTCCTGGATAATTTTCAATCGCAGGCACCGAACGCGCAAGCTGCGGGCGGCGGAGTGCTGCAGCGCGAGCTACGGAACGGAAATCTCGATCCGAGAAGGCGCGAACAGATCAAGCAGCGTCAGGGATTGACTGACGCCCAGCTCGATCAACGGATACAGCGAGCGAAGCAAGCGGGTCAGGCTCAACGCGATCGAGGTATCAATGAGAATTACGCTCGAGAGTTGATGGAACTGCATACACTCGGAGTCGACAGCGGTTACACCCAGAAGGACATTGTTGAGGTCGCGCGATCATTTACAGGATGGACGATCGCAGATCCGCGTGGCTATCGGCGGGCCGCAGCGAACGAGATAAAAGGGACAGAAGATCGACGTATGAATCGACTACAGCGGATGGCTGGGGTACCCGATGATACCGAGAGCGGAGAGTTTTATTTCAACGAACGCTGGCACGACAAGAACGCGAAGACCGTCCTCGGCCAGAAGGTCGAGGAGGGTGGGATCAAGGACGGGCTGAAGGTGATCGACATACTCGTCAAACATCCTTCGACCGCGAGATTCATCGCACGAAAGCTGGCGGTAAAATTTGTGAATGACAATCCGAGCGACGAGCTTGTGGGTCGCATTGCGAGTGCGTTCAGCAAGTCGAATGGGGATATCAAAACGACGCTGCGTGCCGTCTTCAGCGACAAGGAATTCTTCGCACCCGAGAATTATCGTGCAAAGGTGAAGACACCGTTCGAATTGGCGGTGAGCTCGATCCGCGCTATCGGCGCCGACACCAACGGCGGCCCGGCGCTGCTTGCAATGCTCAACAAGCTCGGCGAAGTTCCGTATGGCTATCAGGCTCCGACCGGTTATCCGGACACCGCTGAAGACTGGGTCAACACCGGGGCGCTGCTCGAACGGCTAAACTTTGCGGTCGCGATCGCCAGTAACCGGATCCCGGGAACGAAGGTGGATCTGAAAAGTTTTGAATCGAAAGACAGGTCGAAGATCCTGAACACCGCGATCGCACAGATCCTCGAGGGAGATGTGTCGAACTCGACGAGAGTGACATTGCTGAAGCAAGTCGAGCAGCCGCTTCCTGAAGTGAAGATGGGAGCCGTCGCTGACGACGCGATGGATGTTCCGAATATGCGCGGACAAGGTCAGCGGGGCGGAGTCGGCGCCGCACGGCTTCTGCCGCCGAGCGGGAATCCCGAAGTGTTCAAGGTTGTGAGCTTGGTGCTGGGAACGCCGGAATTTCAGCGGCAGTAATCAAGAAAGTTTGCCCGCGAATAACGCGAAAGGACGCGAATAGGAGAAGAATTCCGTTTCTTCTTTTCGCGTCCTTTCGCGCCTTTCGCGGGCAAATTCTTCTTGTTCGCGTTATAAGCGGGCCAAAAATCTCTGTTAGGTCAGTGACCGGTACAGAGCAGTGAGCCCGCTCATGTGAGCGTCGATGCTGAAATTCGCTAGCGCGAACTCATGAGCTCGGGTGGCGAGATCAAATCGCTTAGAGGCGTCGCGTAATAGCCCGTTCAATTTTTCCGCCAGAACCTTTTCATCACCGACCGGAAACACTTCTGCATACTCTCCGTCGCCCGTTACTTCGAGAAGCGGCTCGATATCCGACACGATCATCGGAACGCCGGCGAGCATCGCTTCAGAAACCGCGAGCGGCAATCCTTCGTGTAGCGACGAAAAAACGAAGACATCGAGTGCGGCGAGGATGTCGGGGACATCCGATCGTCCACCGAGAAAATGGACGCGGTCGGTGATTCCGTGTTCAGTGCAGAATCGTTTACATGCGGTGAACTTTTCTTCGGCACCGGGTTCGACGCTGCCGGCGAAAACGCAGTGCGCCTTTTCGAATTGAGCGAAGACGCTCGGCAGCGCCCGGCACACCGTCAGCTGATCTTTCCGCGGATCGAGGTAAAAGTTTCCGACCATGCCGATGAGCGGCGTGTCAGCAGGAAGATGCAGTTCGTCGCGAAGCGAATAACTGGTCGGTTCGACACGTGCCGGATCTGCTCCGTTGTAAATGACACTAAAGTTGCGCGACGTGTCGAGCTTGTCGACGTCCGTTAGCCACTTGAGCATGCCCTTGCTGACGGCGATGTTCGCGTCCATCCGCGGGATTAGAAATTTCGATGTGATGCGGTTCTTGCGATCCTGGATAAAACCCTGAAAGCTGAGCACGCGCCGGACGTTCTTTAATCCTCGGGTGGCGAGATAAAGATGAAGACCGTCGACGGCCTGATAGCCATGGACGATCTCGATCTCACGTTCCTTGATGATCTGACGGAGTCGGGAAACGAGGCGGAAGTCGATGGGAAGTTTTCTCTCTAGCCGAATGTACTCGACACCGGTTGCTCGAAAGTCCTGGTCCATCACACCGTCCTTCGCCGTGACGAGCGTCATCTCGAGACCGAACCGCGATGCGTTACGGCAAACATCGAGCGCCTGCGCTTCGGCGCCGCCGCGATCGAGAGAGTCA
>JBKJOR010000377.1:0-3409 GCA_046595575.1 Pyrinomonadaceae bacterium
ATCACCGGACCGGCCGGTCTGCTGATGGGATTCTATGCGAATGGCGGCATCACATCGAAGATCGCATTTGTCTTGCTCGCCATCGGCTGGATGACGTTTACCGCGATCGCTCTCGTAAAGGCAAAGAACGGGGATTTCGAGGCACACCGAAAGTTTATGATCCGCAGCTATGCGCTCACGCTCTCGGCGCTGACGCTTCGCGCATGGAAGTATGGGATAACCAACAGTGTCGAGCTGCCGCCGATGGATGTGTACCGAGCCGTCGCATGGCTCGGTTGGGTGCCGAACATCATCGTGGCGGAGATGTTGATACGGAGATCCTTAAGAATGCGGATTGCGGAACGCGGAGTCCGGAATGGGAACGAGGAATCAGATTTTCTGAACCACCAGACCGCCGCTCCCACCACCCCGGTCTTCGGCCACCCCTCCTCGGGCAGGAGGGGAGCAGCGTCGGCACCCCTCCTATACAAGAAGGGGAGCCAATGAGGTGCGGGATGGTGAATGAGGAGGGCCGCAGTGCTCTGAGGTTCACCTCTTAGATTGATATTTGGAATTGGCACTTGCGGCTTCGCCGCTATGATGAGCGGTGAGCCTGTGGCTCACCGGTCGTGCTAATTAAATTATCGAGGCTGCGCCTCGCGTGGTGGCGTAGCCTCTGATAAGTGAGTGGTGTTTTCGGAAAAGGCAGAGCCTTTCCGCTCATCTGGCGGCGGAGCCGCAAAGACCTGCAGCTCGCGTACGCGAGCTTAGCGCAAGATAAAGAACCGATCGGGAATAAATTGCCCTGCTTTGGGAATTTACCTTGATGACGGTAGTCTCTAATCCAGTTAACACACGGGAGAATTCACGAATGAAAAAATATCTGTTTCGCTTTGTCGCGGTCGTGTTTGCCGCTGTCGTGTCAATCGCCGGTGTGATGGCTCAGGCCGCATCGCCGGATGAGGCGGTAAATACGGCGTTGAAGGTCGGGGCAGCGATGCCGAAGTTTGAGCTGAAAGATGCCACGGGCAAGACGGTGAAGAGCAAAGACCTTCTTAAGGAAGGCAACACCGTGCTCGTTTTCTATCGCGGCTCGTGGTGCCCTTTCTGCAATATCTATCTTCACAAGTTGCAGACGAGACTGCCGGACATAATGGCCGCGGGTGGAAAACTCGTCGCGGTCTCGGTCGAAAATCCGGATGCGTCGATGGCGGTCGCGAAAAAGAACGAGCTTCAATTTACGGTGCTGAGCGATCCGAATCTGGATACCGCGAGGAAATTCGGCATCGTCTATACGATGCCGCCAACCGTCGATGAAGCGTACAAAAAGCGTGGTCTCGACGTCGCAAAACATAACGCAATGACGCGGCCTGACCTGCCGCTCGGCGCTACCTACATAGTCAATAAAAAGGGCAAGGTCGTGTACGCGTTTATCGAGTCTGATTACAGGAAGCGAGCCGAACCGGATGTGATCATCGCCGAGCTGAAGATGATTGGGAAGTAGTGCGGGGGCTGCGCCGACTAACGCTTTTAAGAGCAAAGAACGGGAATTTGTAGTCCCGCTGGGACGGTTAAAAATAGCCCATCGATTCATCGGTGGGCTATTACCGGATGTCCCTCCGCGACACGGGCCGACCGTTGAGCGCAGAAGTACATCGGCGCCGTAGATGTTAATTGACGCCGATGTGAAGAGTTCGGTTGGACGAAGTTAGAGCGTTACGCCCGACTTGAAATCTAACGGGCAGGAGCCGCTGGAGCGGGAGCCGCGGGTGCCGAGACTTCAACATTTACCTTTGAAGGCTGCTGCGGGCTGGTGAGTCTTTTCAGGGCGCCGCTGTAATAAAGTGCGCCGACGATAATACCCACGATGACAACGAATGCCAACGCCCAAGCGACGTTGCTTCCCGTTCCATTCCCGCCGCCGCCGCCATCGACCACTACTTCTTTTTCGACTACGATTTTATCCATATTGCTGTTTCTCCTCGATCTAAGTATGGCAGAAAATTAATATCCGCGTGAGTGTTTTTATCGTTGGAATTTGTGGTGGTTTAAGTTCGCAGCGGTCGGAAAAAGATTGAGGGCAGACCGACGTGCCTCGATGCGTTGCGACAGCGGGAGTTTATCTCCCACACGCGTCATTCGGGCGGTGGCAATATCTGGCTTCCGTGGTGAGCCGCGATCTGCCATTTACCCCCGCGTTTTATCCAGACGTGGGTGCTGCGGAATTGTATGTTCCTCACTCCCTTGACCGTCGCTCGATGGGTCATAATCGCCGTGTTGCCATGGACCGTAACTTTGTAGTCGTCGGCAGAGACGGTGTCGGCATTTGGCACCACCCCAGCAAGATATTGAGATTTGATTTCGATCTCGCCTCGCTGCGTGGTACCCACGTAATCGTCCGCGACAAAAGCGCCGGCAGCGTTCTTGTCGCCTTTTAATTCGGCAAACGTCCAGGCCTTGTCCATCTGGATCAACTTATCCTCCACGCTTCCCTTCTTATATTGTCCAAGGGCGATCGACGAAATTCCCAAAACAAGCACCACGACGGAAAGAAAGGTCTGCATACTATTTTGCCTCCGGATGATCATTGCCGTCTGGACTAAGTCCAATCACTTCAAATTCTTTTTAAAGAAAGCCAGCGTGCGCTCCCAGGCAAGCTTCGCGGCTTCGGCGTCATAGCGCGGGGTGGTGTCGTTGTGAAATCCGTGCTGCTTGCCTTCGTACATAAAGCTCTCGTACTTTTTCTTGTTTTCCTTTAACGCAGTTTCGTACGCTGCGATTCCCGCGTTGACGCCCTGGTCGTTTCCGGCGTAATGGAACATCAACGGGGCCGAGATCTTTGGTACATCAGCGACACCGGCTTGACGTCCGTAGAACGCAACGCCGGCATTGAGATCTTTGCCGAGACGAACAGCGAGCTGATTGACCATTCCGCCGCCGAAGCAGAATCCCACCGCGCCTAATTTACCCTTGCTGTCGGGTCGGGCCTTGAGCCACTTCGCCGCGGCGACAAAATCCTCTGTCATCTTCTTGCCATCGACGGTGCGAAACGCTACGGCACCTTTCTGGTCGTCGCCGGGGTAGCCTCCGACAGAGGTGAGTCCGTCCGGCGCGAACGCCATGAACCCAGCCTTTGCCAACCGCCGCGCGACATCCTCGATATACGGATTGAGACCGCGATTTTCATGGATGACGAGCACGGCGGGAAACCTTTTCCCTTTCGCCGGACGTGCGAGATAACCTTTGATCGAACCGTTGCCAAGAGGCGACGGCACAGTCTCATAACCGACCTTCAGATCCTTGTCGTCCTGAGGTACAGTCTGTGCCCACGCATAGTTGGGTGTCAGGCTCTCAAAGATCGCCGCGACCGTCAGCCCGCCGACTGCAAACCTCGCCGCCCCACTAAGGAACGAGCGCCGATCGATATCGC
>JBKJOR010000454.1:0-2982 GCA_046595575.1 Pyrinomonadaceae bacterium
ATCCGCGACAGCAATACCGGAGCAACATCGGTCATCGCATTCGGAACTTCGGGCGACGTTCCCGTTCCGGGCGATTATGATGGCGACGGAAAGGACGATACGGCGATCTACCGAAACGGTCAATGGTGGGTTAACCGTTCTAGCGGAGGCGTAACGGTCCAGAGCTTTGGACTCAGTTCCGATACGGCTATCCCGCGACGCTACCTACCGTAGTGGACTTAATTCGCGGAACGGCGATGGATAACCAGCGTCGTTCCCATGATCTTCAAGGCCGCCCATCCGGGTGGCCTTTTTATTTGGCGTCGCAGCAGTTGTCCACTGATTTGCGGGCGACATCCTTGTCGGCGGATTACGACGTCGATGATATCGGTATCTTCCGTTCGTTCGACGGGAATGGATTGTCCGGAGTTGCGGCGAGATGACCACAACGACGGGCTAGGGTTCGTCGGGCGACGTTCCCGTTCCCGCAGAGTATTACGCAGATGGACGTGACGATCGGGCCGGTCCGATAGTTTTTGGGCCGGCCGCTATTTATTGGACTTTCGCCACCCTGTTGTCGTCCAATACTACTAAGCACTTTTCTCGGGAGGGATGACGCGATTATGAGAATGAAAATGCGCGGACGCAGGGCCGCAAAGCTACTCGCCGTTTTGGTTGTTTCACTTATTGCCCTTGCTGGCTTAACAAAGACAGGCATCGATAGTTCGAAGGTTTCGGCTTCGGTCGCCGGGCCATCGCCGTCGCACACTCGTGCTCCCGGCGAGGCGAGCTGCACCTCTTGCCATTCGGACTTTCCCGAGAACAGCGGCACCGGCAGCGTAACGATCGCGGGAGTTCCAGCAAACTACCTGCCGAATCAGTCATATTCCGTGACCGCAACGACGAGCCAGGCAGACGCTGTTATTTACGGATTCCAACTCACTGCGATCGACAGCACCGGCGCCGCCGTCGGCAGCTTTACCCTTCCCGCTCAGAATCCGGTTCAGTTGCAGGTTCTGAACGGAATTGTCGACGGCAACGTTCGACAATATGTCGAGCATACGCTCGATGGTGTTCAATCGACCCAAAGCGGATTAAGGGCGTGGACCTTCACGTGGACAGCTCCGTCGCAGAGAAAAGGTAGGCTTGGATTCCATGCCGCCGGTAACGCAGCGAACAGCGACGGCGGCCCGTCCGGCGATTATATTTATACGACCGCCCGAGCAGCTCTCTCAGGCTCCGCCATCTCTAATTTCGATTCCGATAGCATAAGTGATGTGGCCGTCTTCCGACCGTCGACCGGTATCTGGTACTCACTGAACAGCACGGGTGGGGGGTTCCAGTCCTCGCAGTTCGGTATCGCTGAAGATCGCATTGTTTCCGGTGATTACGACGGCGATGGACGGACGGACCGGGCCGTCTGGCGCCCGTCGACCGGGGTTTGGTATGTCCAAAAGAGCGGCGGTGGATTCGACATCGCTCAGTTCGGTTTAAATGGCGATGTACCGGTACCTGGCGACTACGATGGTGATCTAAAGAACGATTTGGCGGTCTGGCGTCCCTCGACGGGTGTCTGGTACATCGCCCGAAGCTCGAACGGTGCGGTGGATATTACGCAATTCGGTATTTCTTCCGACAAGGCCGTGCAAGGCGATTTTGATGCAGACGCCAAAACCGACGTCGCTATCTGGCGGCCATCGACCGGTGTTTGGTACATCTTGCGAAGCTCGGATCTTGGCGTTTCGATCTTTGCGTTTGGGTTGAATGGCGACCTGCCGGTCCAGGGTGATTATGATGGCGACGGAAAGACGGATGCCGCTGTCTTCCGCCCGTCCAATAGCGTCTGGTACCTTAACCGATCAACTCAAGGATTCACGGCCGGTCAGTTCGGTATTTCCACCGACGATCCAGCACCGGCTGATTTCGACGGCGACGGTAAAACGGATATTGCCGTCTTCAGGGATGGGCTCTGGTTTATTTTCAGAAGCTCTGACTTCGTCGTCTCGATCATTTCGTTCGGATTGGCGGGTGACGTACCTGTACCCTCCGGATACATCGCTCAATAACCTCTCGTAAACACAAAATACCCGTCAGAAGCTGTAAAGCCTCTGACGGGTTTCTGTAAGGAAGTAACCTTATTCTCTACCTTTACACTACGGCTTCTGCGGACCAGTGAGAGTCGGCTGAAGTACCTGCTGAACCGGAAGGGTGTTCGGGTCGACCGGGGTTGATTCCGAATTCGACTCCGGGTTGCCAAGCGGCACAGGCTGGATGATCGTTGCTGAAGGTCTAACGCCTGCCGAACCCGGAGCACCGGAGAGATCCGGGCGCGTGATTCGCGGTGTTATGAAGAACAAGATCTCGTTCGTATTCCGCTCGACACCCTTTCGCTTGAAAAGATAACCAAGTATCGGGATCTTCGAAAGGCCCGGGGTACGGTCCTGACTTTCACGCTCGTCGTCGAAGAGTACTCCGCCGACAACCGTTGTCCCGCCATCGGGAACGGTGACCTGCGTCTCCATGATCTGAGTATTAATGGTCGGGTTTGCTCCGGCTGCCGTTGTCGCCGCCGATGCGTTCTCGGCCAGCACGTCAAGGACTATGGTTCCGACGTCCGTGATCTGCGGTGTGATTTCCAACTTCAGAGGAACATCGACATAGGTCGTAGTTACGACCGGGTCTCCCCCGGACTGACCCTGCTGGATCGTTGAGATCGGGATCTGCGTCTTGCTCTCGATCTTTGCTTTTCGGTTGTTGAGAGTTGTAACACGCGGTGAAGCAATGATCTTAGCCTGGCCCTTTCTCTCACCGGCAGTGATCAGCATGTTGATCTGTGCCGTACCGAAGATACCAGTCGTTAAACCGATAACCGTATTCGGGATCGACGAAATTAGATCGTTCGAAGGACCCGTTGTCGGCAAGGTCGCCGGGAATGGCTGCCCCGACACTGCACCTGGAAGGGTGCCGCCCTGGGCGCCGCTGCCGCGGGGGCCAAACACCATA
>JBKJOR010000149.1:0-8068 GCA_046595575.1 Pyrinomonadaceae bacterium
CACCGCGTGAGGCTTTGTTTGACCGGCCGGCCGGTCGCCGTTCCGATCCGGATAAAAGGCGATCGCGTACGATGCGGTTATCTCTTCGGCCAGTGCCTGGAATAGCGCTTCCAGAGACCGGTCCGTCGCGTAAAAGCTCTTCCCGCCCGTTCGATCTATCAGCCCGCTCGCTTCGAGCGGTGTGATGACCGGCCGCGTGTCTGCTTGAAGGCGTGAGAATGAGGGCAGGATCACTGAATAGACACTGGTTTCGGCCGCGTTCGCCCGCTCGATCAGCGTATCGGGCGATACGACGTCCCCAACCGGAAAACCGTCGCTAACCAGAATCACCGCCCGCTTCGGAAGCTTGCCTCTAATGATCTTGGGCGACTTTCGCGTGATTAGACGGATCGAATCGTCAACCGCATCGTAGGCATGTGTCGACAAGCCGTCCTGATCGCGAGCGAGTTTGTCGAACGACCTCTCCAGTCGTTCCCGCCGATTGGTAAATCCCTGTAGCGTCTTTACCTCCATAGCGAAACTAACGACTGCAAAATAAGAATTGTAATCGGCAAGCCGCGAGATAAAACTTTGCATCGCCGATCGAAGGCGCATCATCTCCTGGTCCGTCATGCTGCCTGAGACATCGAGTGCAAAAACAACGGAAAGGGGGCGGCCCGTTTCTTTTTTTATCGGTTGGAAGAAATCGATCGTGCGTTCTATTCCGCCGTCGAAAACGCGGAAGTCTTCGGCGGTCAAATTGGGGATCGGCCTGCCGTTCCTATCCGTGACCGTGACCTCGAAAGCAACGAGTTCAGTGTCGACCCGCACTACCTCTTCGGGTTCCTGCGCGATCGCGTTGCTCGCCAGTAAGCAAAGCAGTAGGACGAGGGATATCGCGGAGAGGATCGAACCCAGGTCATTTTGAATGCGCTCGGTCATATTGAACATTCAAATTGACGGTAGGAGAGTCGGCGAGGCAACAAATACACCGTCATTACAGTAATTTCCATGATATGCGTTTGGCACGACGGTTGTATAGTTCGACGCGGCAGGAGACCCCTTCTTAATTACATACCGGTTTTACCGACTCCAGGGTCTACCAGACGCCACCGAAGAAAGGATAGAAATGGCCGACACAAACTCACCTCACAATTCGTGGCAATCCAGAATGCTCTGGCTAGGTGTAGTGTCTGCGGCCGTCCTCGTGCTGGCCGTTGCCTCGATCGAGATCCTTTCCTCCTCAGGCTCTTTTCGCCGGGTGGCTGTCGTCGTCGGGGCGATATTCGTTTCGGTAGTCGTAAGCATATATGAGCCGCGGATACCGGGGACGCAGATCAGATTTTCACCGAAGGATATTTTCTCATTTTGGGGTGTGATCTGGATCGGAGTGTCGGGAGGCGTTTTCCTGGCCGCATGTGCGTCACTTGCAAAACACGGTCTCTCGGGACCCCAGCGAAAAGGAAGGACGACCGCCGCCGCTGTCGACGTTCTCGCGATATTCTTTTCAGGGATCGCATACTATCTTGCACTCGGTTATTTCGATAACGAGCGCATGCTGACGTTAACGGGCGGATTAGGAATTCCGTTGGAGACGGCACTTGCGTCATGTGTCATGGCGGTTACCCATTTCTCGCAACGCAGAGCGCTTGTTTATCTCCTCGGTAACGGAGTCGAGCTAGCTGCCGCAACGGACGCAAAACGTTTTTTTGCCGGACCCGCCGCAGTGACTGGGATCAGTCTTTTTGCAACCATCTTTTTCTTTGTCGTATTCAATCATTTCGGCATTGAGTTCGGCCTCGTCTTTATTCCTGTCGCGGTCGCGGGTCATCTTTCTTACAAGATTCATGTTACCCGGCTGGAACACAAGACTCGCCTCATCAGTGAGGCGAGCAGGATCCACCTGGCAACGGTTGAGGCTCTCGCGACGGCTATTGATGCTCGCGAGCAGGTCGGCATCGGGCACGTCCGGCGGACGCAGATCTATGCCGTCGGTATTGGAAATATACTGGGTCTCGGAGAGGACGAGATCAATGCGATCCGGACCGGAGCTCTGCTTCACGACATCGGCAAGCTTGCGGTGCCGGACCACATATTGAACAAGCCGGGTCGTCTGACCCCGGCTGAGATGGAGAAGATCAAGACGCACTCGCTCGTCGCAGCTTCGATCCTTGAAAAGGTCGGCTTTCCATATCCCGTTGTACCGACCGTCAAATATCATCACGAGTTCTGGAATGGCTGCGGATATCCCGAAGGCTTACGCGGAGCAAGCATCCCGCTGACCGCACGCATTCTTTCGATCGCCGATGCATACGACACTCTTCGAGTCGCCCGGCCGTACCGTGAAGCCGTTCCTCGAGAGGAGGCATGCAACTTCTTGCGATCACGCGCGGGTACGCAGTTCGATCCGCGACTTGTCGACGTTTTCCTCCGCAACCTGAAGATCTTCGAAAACGAGATCGACGCTCAACAGCTCGGCTATAAGGATGATGTCGAGGCCATGAATGTTTCTAACGTGATCGAGTTCGGCGCCAGCCCGAGTTACGTCGAACAGATCAAACGTGCAAACCGTGAGGTCTTCACGCTCTATTCGTTGGCGCGCGATTTCAGTTCGGCTCTCGATCTGGACGAAATACTCTCGCTGTTCAGCGAGAAGATTCGCGACCTGGTTCCATTTGATACTTCTGTTATCTACCTCTTGGATGAAAGCCGCGAATTTGCAACGGCGGTGTATGTCGACGGTAGAAACAAAATGACTCTCGCCGGCAATCGAATTCGGCCGGGCGAGGGCGTGACGGGCGAAGTCCTGTCGAGCTTCAAGCCCTCCGACAATGCGGATCCGCGGCTCGATTTTGCATTCTCGCAAACAGAGCTCATCGACGAGTACTCCGCGATGGCATCGATACCGTTACTCGCCGATGAGAAAATTATTGGTGCGCTTTCACTTTATACGAGCCAGATCCCTAGCTATCAGGATGAACACCTCCGGCTCCTTGAAACAGTATCTCGCATAGCGGCTGACGCAATCCTCAAATCTCTCGAGCACGCGGTTACCGAAAATTACGCGCTGACGGACCCGATGACCGGACTCCCCAACGCCCGCAGCCTTCAGATGCATTTCGAGAAAGAGGTCAAACGCGCGAGTCGGAGCGATGGCAGCTTCCAGTTGCTGGTCCTCGACCTGGACGGATTCAAGTCCGTCAACGATACCTTTGGACATAAAGCCGGGGACGCGATGCTGAACGAGATCGGGGCCGTGATCAAGGCGCAGTTACGTGAGTACGATCTCCTTGCTCGGTACGGAGGGGATGAGTTTATTGCTATCGTCCCCGACACGGACAGCACGGACGTGCTTGAGCTTGCCAGGCGGATCGAGGACGCCGTTCAGTCGTTCTCGCTGCCGGTCGGCGATAACGGAACGGCCCAGGTTGGCGTCAGTATCGGAACCGCTTGCTACCCGATCCACGGTGAAACATTCGATCAGGTCGTCACTTCCGCTGATAAGGCAATGTATCTGACAAAGGGTTTCCACCGAAAGCGCACAGAGGAAAGTCTCAGAGCTGCTCGAGCTGAAGTGATAGGCGAGGCGCCGATATGGTCGATCCCGATCGATACGCTGCCCGCAGAAATAATGGAATTCGCCACGGTGAAAGGCGTCACCAAGGACGGATTGATCCTTGAGTTGGACGAGACGCACATAGTTTCATCGTCGGCGGTCAACTAACAGCAAACGGTTTGGTGAGCCCGTTTTGCTGTTTGGGTTTGGTTCGCAGCGGAGGCGTAAATCCGCTGCTGCGAGCCAAACCCAATTTTTTCCGGTGGATTTTAAAACGCTTGTGAAAAGCGGAAATGGATCTGGCTCTGCGGCAGTTGATAGATAGCGTTCGGCGCACTGACCTGCGGGATCAGAAAGCGCGGCGGGTTCAGCAGATAACCATAATCGACAGCGAATTCACCTCCGATCGGCGTCTTAACCCTCAAGCCGAGACCGACCGTATGCGTCCAGACTGCCCGAAGGTTGGCCGCATTGACATTGTTTGGGACCGTATCCGCTGGATTGAAAATATCTTTCGGACTCTTAAATACATTTCCGCCGTCGTAAAAGGGTACTGCCCGGACTGACTTTGTTAAGGGAATACGAGCCTCAAGATTAACAACCGCGACAGCATTCCCGCCGAACGGTATCGTAAATGGATCGAGGTACACAGGTTCGCCGCTGCCGTTGCGAAATATGCCCTGAGGTACGACCACGACGCGTGGCCCCGCTTCTTCAAAATCGAAACCGCGAATGCTGTTTCCACCGCCAGCAAAAAATCGTTCGCTGATCGGCAGGCTTCCGTTCAACTCAGGATAAGCGCTCCCTGTAAATCTGTTTCCATTCGAGAAGACGCTGCCGACCCCCAGGATCGCGCGGCCCGCGAATGTCGTATTCTTCAGAAACGAAAACGTGCGGTAGATATTGTAAGAGGCCTGGAATTTATTGAAGCCGGTATTGGCACCGAGGAGCGGGATGGACACGTTATAGTCCGCCGTAACATAGTCGCCGTGCGTCGGGTCGCTCGCGCTGTACTTGCAGGGTTCAGCCGCTTCACCGCGTGCGATTATGTCCAGGATCGAATATTTCACCAGACAGTTTCGCCGCGTGTCGCGGACGAACGTGACGCCGAATCCAGAGATGCGAATTCTCGCATCGGGCTCAAGCAAATCTTTTATCAGCAGGCTCCGAATGTTATACAGCCGTACGTCTTCAAACCGATACCGGACGAAAAGAATGCTCCGATCGCGGCGACTGATGGTGCGATTGGTTTCGGCAGAAAGTGTAAGGCGATTCAATGTCGGATCGCTGGCGTCCGCTCCGAACTGGTCGATCGGATTGCCGTCCACATCGACCCGCTGCACAATTCCGAACGTGCCCTTATCGAAGGTCGAGCGGAAGAACCGCGTGACGGTAGAATCCCGCTGATACTGAGCCGAGAGGGTGAGCGGCGCGAACTTCTTGTTGCCGTCCCGAATAAAGCGCGGGTTTACAAAGTCTAATTGAACAAGCTGCTGACGCTGGCTCATTCTTACTCGCGCTCCACCCTGCCACAGTCGACCGAGAAGATTGAGATGCCGTATGTCGACGAAGCCGCTCGCGCCGAGATCGGTCGAGAAACCGCCTCCGTAAGATAGGATGCGCTGCGCCTGTTCCTCGACGTTTACGATGATGTCGGTCGCACGCTCGCCACCCGGACGTTCGCCGGCCGGTCTTGGCTTGATGTCGACGCGTGCAAACACATCGCTCGAATATAGGGCCTGCTCGCTCGCATAAACATCCGCCGCACGAAGGTATTCGCCGGAGCGAAACGCCAGAGCCCGAAGGATCGCATCGGTCTTTGTATTTTCATTGCCGGTCACCAGGATTCGATCGATGACCACCTTCTTTCCTTCACTAGTAACGGTGTAGACGACCTTAAAACGGCTTTCGCCGCTTGCCGGATCGGTCACTCGCTCATCGACCGAGAAGTCCACCTTGGCGTCGTAATATCCTGCCTCAGAATAAAACTCCTGGAGCTTTCGCTGGCCGTTCCGCAGCTTTGCACGCGAGAAATAGGTATTCTCGATGGGAGGTAGTTGGGCCTTCAGGACGTCATCTCCTAAAGCGGTATTGCCAACGATCTCTATTCCGGAAATGAACGTCCTAGGACCCTCTTCGACAACGAACGTAATAATAAGGTTCTCGCCATCGGGCGACACGCCCTGATTTACCCGAACCGCCGCATCGCGGAAACCGAGTTCGCGAAGCAGAGAGCGTATCGTTGCCGCATCCTCTTCGAGCAACCGCACACTTGTATAGCCGCGTCCATATCCAAATAACGGGATGATACCTAGCAGGTTCGCTTCCTGCGATGCGAGAACGGTTTTGATATCGGTGATCGTGAACTGGGTCGTTCCCTCAAGCCGTATGCCGGTCAGCTTAAGCTGGCGGTCGAGATCTACGCGGTAGGTCACCGTTACCTTCTTATTCTCGAGGTCGGTGCTGTTTAAAGACGAGCACAAGAATTCCGTATCGTTGCGTACTGTTCCCGCATCGGTCATGTCGGGCGGCGGCTCAGTCGAGCAAACCGCCGTGACGTTCACAAAAAAGTAGCCTTGCTCCTGGTAATGGGTTTCCAGCCTGCGTTCGCCCTCGATGATGGCGGCGTAATCGAGTGTGCCCTCGCGCTTTACTGGCAGCAGCTTGTTTTGAGTTCGACTCCCGACGCGGTCCCGCTCCGC
Organism: Pyrinomonadaceae bacterium; assembly: GCA_046595575.1. GTDB lineage: Bacteria > Acidobacteriota > Blastocatellia > Pyrinomonadales > Pyrinomonadaceae > OLB17. The sequence continues at coordinate 6,238 of JBKJOR010000149.1, forward strand.
TTCTACCTCAATTTCAACGACCGGCCCGACCTTTCCGGCCAGCGAGATCGAGATAGTGTTCTTTTCGCCATCGTAGACTACCCGCGGCTCGTCGAGCGTTGGAGCAAGATAATCGCTTTCACGGAGCACAGTACGGATCGTCTCGACATCGTCGGTCAGCGTCTGACGGGTGAACGGCTCGCCGTTCTTAAGCTTGACCTCATCGAGCAGCTTGGCTGAATCGAAACCTTGGATGTTTATTGCGAAAGCCGAAACCGTCGACTGTTGATTCGGATTTACAAGAAATGTCACGCCAACTTCGGTTTCGCTTTCAAGCGGCCGCTGCGTGTATGTCACCTCAGCTTTGAAATACCCCCGGTCGCGCAAATATTCCAATATCAGATTCGCATTCTGCTGCAGCGTCTGCTCGGTGATGGCCGTGCCCGGATCAAGTAGGTTTAGCCTGAAGAGCAATTCCTGCTCGGTAATTTTGGAGTCATCGTCTTCAGGCAGTTCGATCGAGACCCGTTGGGCCTGCGTCATCCGGCGAACGATAAATCGGACCGTTACGCTTCCCGAACCGTTTTCATTTACTTCGACCATTACCGACGCGACCTGTCGCGTATCGTAAAGCTTCTCGATCGCGTCGCGGACCTTGACCGATGAGTAGATGCCTCCCAGAGCATCGCGTGCGAGTATCCGGTAAGTTTCGTTCGCTGCGACATTCTTATCGGCGCCCTCGAATGTCACGAAAACCTCGGAGATAGGTTTTTCTTCAAACTGGCTCTGGCCTAAGGCACGTGAGGAAAACTGCAGGACGACGATGGTAACGAATACTAGCAGCGAAGGCGCAGCGAAGCTCGCGAATTTAAACAACAATTCGATCAGCTCCCGCAAACTTCTCAACCCTGCTCGTCCCATTCCTCTCACGCGAAAAAACATTGCGCATCAAGCGCCAAAAACTAAACGTCAGAACCTTTTCCTGAAGCGTACTTCAAGACTGAAATTATCGCGGTTACCCGTCACGTTGCTCAGGCTTCTCTGCTCATATTGTGCGACGAACGAGAGCTTGTTGGAAACGCGATACTCGAGTGCGACTATTTGATTTTGATCTTGCGACAAGTTAGTCGAATACGTCACCCGTAAATTGTTATTTATCTGGCGGCCGACAGTGAGTCGTGCTCCCGGATTGGACCGCTGCCCCGAAATGATCGGGTCGATCTCAAAGACGTTGAGGCCGAACAGTCGATCCGTGGCCCGCCGTGCCGGCTCGTTTATTATCGTGTCGGTGATTACCTCCGCGGCCGTATTGATGCCGGTCTGGGCAAGTGTCGGGATCCCGGATTCGGTACTCGACAGGTTGCCCGTCGTGATCAGCGAGATAACGTCGGCCTGCGGGAGTGCAGGGCTCGAGCGTACGGTTGCAGTTAACAATTCGGTATCCGTCAGCGGCCCCGAGAGATTAACGAAGACCTGGTAGCCGCCGATCTCGGATTCCGCTTGCAGATTTATAATCGGCTCGACAGCGGTATTGGGAGGAAACTCGAGGACGCCCCGCTGCACAATGTAACGGTCTCGTCGGAAAAATACCGTACCGCTGTTCGCCGAGATGCGCCCGGAGATCTGAGGGTTTTCGGTTGTCCCGGTAAGACGCAGCGAAACGGACGCGGTAAGGTCGGCAATATTGTTACGGACGACAAGTGCGTCCCGACCCTCGATCGTCAGGTCGAATCGCGGCGCGCTCAAAGTGGACGTCCCCGACGAAAGCGAAGCGTCGCCACGATTCGACCTGACGATCGAGGGTCGGGACGCACTTGTCGTCCGTAACAATATTGCCGACCTTACCGCGTCC
>JBKJOR010000421.1:0-9774 GCA_046595575.1 Pyrinomonadaceae bacterium
GCGCCTGCGATGATGATAAAAGCAAGAAGGCTGAAAAGTGCCCAGTAGACGCCGCGGAATGATTTCGCGGTATCCTCTCGAACAAGATGTTCCTCGCCCCCCGCTGTGATTACCTGCTTCGACATTAAATTTCTCCTTGGTTCGGATCGATAGATTCTATTCTACCTACTCGCAATGTCCGTGCCATAAAAGGAACCCAGTAAAACACTCCGTTTGCGGTAGACGAGGTGCCAGTTTGCATCGAATGCATACGTGCGATCCTCGTGTTGATAGAAACATCGGCGTTCGCCTTGGAACGTACACCACTCGAAGTCATACAACTTCGTTCCGGCGATGCTTGCTTAAACTGCCCGGGGAAATCCGCTAAGATGAGGTGTCGAAAAATCCCGAAACCATTTATGAGAAAGTTCAATCTGCTTCCGATCGCCGCGGTCGTCTTGTGTGCGATGACTTCCGTTTCCGCTCAACGTGTCGACGCTCTCGCCGAATACAACGAGCCGCCCTCACGCATGCGCGGCGTCATTGAAAAGTATGCGAATGATTACGGCAGCATCAACCGTTTTTACACCGCACAGATGTCGCCGAACCGTGTCACGCGGATCCGTCAGTTGTATGCCGATCACGAAGCATTGCTGGCGAAGTTAAATTTCGAAAGTCTCAACCACGACGAGCAGATCGACTACATACTTTTCCAAAACTATCTCGACCACGAACAGAAAGAACTCACTCGTTTCGAGCATCAGATGAATGAGATGGCGCCGATCCTGCCGTTCGCGGGAACGATCTCGGATCTCGAGGATACGCGGAGGCGGCTCGAATCTATCGATCCTGCAAAGACGGCGGCCGCGCTGACAGAACTCAGCCGACGTATCGGCGATACGCAGAAATCCCTTGAAGGCGGGTCGATAAAACCGAAACCCACGGTCGCAAACCGCGCCTTCCGTTATCTTGCCGGACTGCGGCTGACGCTCCGCAACTGGTACAACTTTCACAACGCGTACGATCCCAACTTTACGTGGTGGAACGCAGAGCCGTATAAGGCGGTCGAGGATGCGCTTCAGAAATACTCCGAGTTCGTTGTCAGCAAGCTTGTCGGCATCCGTCCCGATGACAAAGTGACGATCATCGGCGATCCGATCGGTCGCGAAGCTCTGCTTGAAGAGCTCGAAGCGGAAATGATCCCTTACTCGCCCGAAGAACTCATCGAGATCGCGAACAAAGAATTTGCATGGTCTGAAGCTCAGATGAAGAAGGCGTCGCTCGATATGGGCTTCGGTGACGATTGGAAGAAAGCATTGGAGGCGGTAAAGCAAAAGTACGTCGAGCCGGGCAAACAGCCCGACTTGATCCGTGCCCAGGCCATCGAGGCGATCGAATACGTCGAGAAAAACGATCTCGTCACCGTCCCGAAACTCGCACGCGAGTCGTGGCGGATGGAAATGATGTCGCCCGAGCGTCAACTGCAAAGTCCGTTCTTTTTAGGCGGCGAGACAATACTAGTCTCGTACCCGACTTCGACAATGACTCACGAGCAAAAGATGATGTCGATGCGCGGCAACAATCCGCACTTCACCCATGCGGTCACACATCACGAACTGATCCCGGGGCATCATCTCCAGCGGTACATGAATCTGCGCTACCGTCCGTATCGCGAGGCGTTCCGGACACCGTTCTGGACAGAGGGCTGGGCGTTGTATTGGGAATTCCTGCTCTGGGATCGGGGCTTTAACAAGACTCCCGAAGATCGGATCGGTGCGATGTTCTGGCGGATGCATCGCTCGGCACGCATCATTTTCAGCCTAAGCTTCCATCTCGAAAAGATGACACCACAGGAGTCCGTCGATTTTCTTGTCGAACGTGTCGGTCACGAACGCGATAACGCAGCGGCGGAAGTGAGGCGTTCATTCGCCGGGGACTACGGACCGCTGTACCAGATCGCGTATATGATGGGCGGCCTGCAGTTTTACAACCTGCATCGGGAATTAGTTGGAAGCAAAAAGATGTCGGATCGCGACTTTCACGACGCGATCCTGAAGGAAGGCCCGGTCCCGGTCGAGCTGGTGCGAGCTATCCTGACAATGCAAAAGCTCGCACGCGATCAAAAGCCATCGTGGAAGTTCTACCGTTTCTAGCGTCGCTCTCTAAACGGCTGCCGGAACAGTCGACGAACTCCCACCTGCAAGCCGGTTGCCGATCAGTGCAAATGGAATGTACGTTGCCAGGCAGAGGATGATCGCCCAGATCGGACTGCCGGGTACCGCAAAGAAGAAATTGAATACGCCTATTACCGTTAACAGCACACCTATTATCAGCGCCGGGAGAAAACCGTCAGCGGCGCCAGCAATCTTTGTCGCGACGAAACCGCCAATAAAAGAACCGACCGCATATCCAACGGCGAGGACCAGGTATGGCATGGCCGGAAGGTTGGCGACAAAATTTCGCATCGCATCCTGATCGCGCATCATGAACAAGCAGGATCGAGTTTTGCCGAACGCACGCAAATTTTATAGCCTACTGGATATGAAAATATACGCAGTCGTTCTCGCATTGATCGTTGGTGGCGCATGTAACGGACCCGATTCAAACCGCGACCATGCTAGCAAAAGTGCCGGAAAGGCTTCGCCCGCCGTCAATCACAACACGATGGATCGCGGAAACATGAATCACACCTCGATGACCAGCTCCACGGGTGCTGCCTCCGGGCCGCGTGAGCTCCAGTTTCTCGACACGATGATCGCTCACCATAAAGGCGCCGTCGAAATGTCTGCCTTGGCAGAATCCCGAGCACAGCGGCCCGAGGTAAAAGAGCTGGCCGCGAATATCGTCAATGAGCAGGAACGCGAGATCGCGAAGATGAGCGATTGGCGTGAACGATGGTTTGAAGGAAAGCCGGCAGCTGTGAACCTGGCGTTTCCGGGAATGTCACGCGGTATGGCCGGGATGGACATGAAAAAACTCGGGGCCTTGAATGGAAAGGAATTCGATCTCGAGTTCCTCCGGCAGATGATACCCCACCACGAGGGAGCGGTCGAAATGGCGAAGACGATCCAGGCAAAAGAAGGCCGACCCGAGGTAAACGAACTCGCCGGCGACATCATTAAGTCCCAGGAAAACGAGCTAAAGCAGATGAAAGAGTGGCTCGAAGCGTGGTCAAAGTAGCCTTGCCATTCTTTTGCGAATTGTGCATCATAATTTTTGTTAATCCTTCTCTCGCGTCAAGCATTTGATGCACTCGTCTCAAACGGTTTTGGATAAGTTGAGAGCAGGTATCTGTTGGAAATGTTAGAAGTGGCTCTCAAAAGTTTTTGAGTATCCGAAGCCGGTCTCGTTTGTGATGCACCGCTTCGAACTTCTTTTGGAAAGTCCCGATTGGGCAATAATCTTTAGACATGTCAATGAAACTTTACGTGGGAAATCTTCCTTTTAGTACAACGAATCAGGATCTGAGTGATATTTTCGGTGAGATCGGTGCGGTCGAATCGAGTAATGTGATCGAAGATCGCGAAACTGGCCGCTCGCGTGGCTTCGGCTTTGTCGAGATGGCAAACAAAGAGGACGGCGAACGTGCGATCGCTGAACTTAACGGCAAGGAGATTGACGGCCGTGAGCTGAAAGTCAACGAGGCGAAACCGCAGGAGCGACGCGGCGGCGGTGGTGGTGGCGGCGGAGGCTACGGCGGTGGCGGCGGTGGTGGCCGCGACCGTGGCTACGATGGCGGCGGCGGCGGAAACCGCTGGTAGATTATTAAGAGTTCCGCCACTGGCGGACTAATACAGAAAGAGACCGCGAAGGAGAATGTGAGATCGATCCGTACATCTTCCTCCGCGGTCTTTTTTTATTTAGCCTGCTGCCTGAGGCGAGGTGCTGATCTCTACTTCTTTATAAAAACTCTGACCTGCCTCAAGCTTTACTCCGAAATTCTCCGCGATAGTTTGCCCTATGTCGGCGAGGCTGGCTCGTATTCCGAGATCGAGACCGGCTTTGGCTGACTTTCCATAAACAAGCAGCGGTGCATATTCGCGGGTATGATCGCTCCCGCTCTTGGTAGGATCGTTCCCGTGATCGGCGGTCATGATCAACAGGTCATCCGATTTCATCGCATCGAATATTTCCGGGAGGCGTTGATCAAAACGCTCAAGCGCCGCCGCATACCCTTCGGTATCGCGGCGATGGCCGTAGAGCATGTCGAAATCTACGAGGTTTGAAAATATTAGTCCCGTCGATTCCGCGTTGAGGGCGTTGATGGTCTGGTCGACGGTCTGCTCATTATTCTTCGCCGTCAGGTCGGCCGTCACGCCGACGCCGTCGTAGATCGATGCGATCTTACCGATGCACACCACATCAAGCCCGCTCGACTTCAACAGCGGAAGCAGGTTCTCGCCCGGCGGCGGGACGGCGTAATCATGGCGATTCTCGGTACGCCTAAAATCACCGGCAACACTCCCAAGGAAAGGCCGGGCGATCACGCGCCCTACCCGATGCTTGCCATCAAGCAACTGCCTGGCTATCTGACAGATCTCGTACAGGCGGTCGACCGGGATCACTTCCTCGTGCGCTGCGATCTGAAATACTGAATCGGCGGACGTATACACAATCGGCCGCCCAGTCCGCACGTGTTCCTCTCCAAGCTCCTTAATTATTTCCGTTCCCGACGCTGGCACGTTTCCGAGTATTCCGGGAATGTTTGTACGCTCGACAAACGCATTTATGACCTCATCTGGAAATCCTTTTGGATAAGTCGGAAATGCTTTCTCCAAAATAATTCCGGCCATTTCCCAGTGCCCGGTGGTCGTATCCTTACCGTTCGAACGGAGGGCGCATTTGCCGAATGAGCCGCCAGGATGATCGACAGCGTCAAGACCCGCAAGCGGACGAATATTCCCGAGCCCAAGGTTCTGCAGATTCGGTAAACTCACCTGGCGACTTTTCAGAATGTTGCCGAGCGTATCCGCTCCTGCGTCTCCCCACTCGCCCGCGTCCGGCATTTCGCCGATGCCCGCCGAGTCGAGAACCAATAAACAGATCCGTTTAAATTTCATTTGCTTCTCTGCGTTCCGAACCGCCAAGATGAGTCGAGTGCATTCCTAGCTCCAGACATGCTCACTGACCGTCGCGATTCTTCCATCACACTAATTCCCCGGGGCCGTATATCCTTCTCTCGCCCGCACAGCAGACCCGGCCGGTAGACCCCGAAGCTCGACACGGATCTTTCGGTAGCTGCCATCACGCTTCCCGTTCGAGGAATAGTATCCGAGGCTATATTTTGTTCCGATCTCGGCGGCGACACTCCTAAAAGCGTTGCGAGCATCGGTCAGGTCTCCGGCGGGAAATACCTTTCCGCCCGACTTCCTTGCAAGAGAGTTCAACTCGACGTCAGCGATCTCGTAGAGCTTTTTGCTGATCGCGAGCCGTTCGAAGTCGCCAAGTTGGCAAAAATCAGACGTCTGTTCGATTTTCGATCCGCGACTAAAACCTCGGTAGTAACGACGTATTTGCGCTTGTGAAAAACGCGTCGCACCTTCGCACGGCCCGAGTAGTCCTTCTTCGAAAAACGGTTGTGTGTCGATCTGAATGAAGTAGCTTGTAACGCCCGCTGACTCGAGGCCTTCGCGAGCTTCGTCAAACCCTGACACGCTCGTCGAATCGACCCCGTCGGTGAGAGCGACCAAGGCCCTCCGTCCGCGAAACTCTTCTTGCGGCGTCGCATCAAAAACCTGTTGGATGATCTTAACCAGCCCGTCATAGTAAGGCGTGCCATTGCTCGTCGCGACTCTTTCGAGAGCGGCTTTCAATACCGCCCGGTCGCCGGTCAACCGGGTAAGCACCTCGCTCACGGCGGCCGCCCGTCCGGAGTCGACCGTTGATCGGAAAGCGACAATGGACACACGATCGCCCGGGCGTAGGGAATCGATGAAGCCCTGTGCAGCTCGCTGAATTAGCCGAAGATCCGAACGCGCTGAACCCGAGGTGTCCAACAGCAGGGCAACTTCAAAAGGGGCGTTCGTTGCAGAAAAGTCAGCCAGCTCCTGCGTCTTCCCATCCTCGAGAACCGTGAAGTTGCCCTGCTTCAAATTCAAAAGAGGTTTACCTGTCCGATCAGTTACGACGACCGGCACTTCGACCAATTCCGTATCGACACGGATGACCTCATCTTCCTCGTTTTTCGGAGGCGGCTTTATCTGTGCCGAAACGCTCCCACGAAAACTCCACGCTAATAAGAACAGCAGACATAGAGTTCCAGACTTCATAAATATCTCCGGGTCATGCTTGGATTGCTTGTCGAGTTTACCAAAACTCCTTCGTGGAAGCTAAACTTTTGGAACTCGGAACTTAACTCTACATTTAGCAAACCGCGGTTTTGTGTTAACCTATCGGCACCAATAGAGAACACTATTCGCAGTTCGAATGCCTTTTTACGTGCTTTGGATCTGGTGCCGCGTCCTCATCGAACTCTCCCCGACGCGCTCCGCTCTGTATTCAGGATAAGATATGAAAAAACTTCAAAAGTTGTGGTGTCTCACCGCGCTTCTTGCAACGGGTACTTTTTTTCTCGCCGGATTTGACGGCGTTTCGGTTTTCGCAAACAACACTCCGCAGACGCTCCCGTTCAGTCAAAACTGGATCACCGCTTCGCTGATCACTGTGGACGACAACTGGAGCGCGGTTCCGGGTATTGTCGGTTACCGGGGCGACGATCTCAACACAACCATCGGCGCGGATCTGCGGGTTATTTTGGCCGACGGCTCAGCAACGCCTGTTGACGTCAACGCCAATCGAAGCGATCCGGATGTTTTTGCCACGGGCGGTGTCACGGAATTTGACGGAATTCCGAATCCGGTAGTTGCTTTACAGGGCTCGGCAACTGCGGATGTCCCGCATATTGTTATTTATTTGAATACGACCGGCCAAAGTAACATCCAGGTCGCATTTAACGCACGCGACATTGATAACGGGACCGGAGTCGATTCGGTCCAACAGATCAATACTCAGTTTCGAGTTGGTGGCGCGGGTGATTATGCCAACGTTGCGGGCGGCTATATCGCAGATGCCAGTAGTCCGGGCGGTGCCACGTTGGTCACCCCAGTTAACGTCACGCTGCCGGTCGCAGCAAATAATCAGACGCTCGTAGAAGTCCGGATCGCGACCGTTAACGCGGTTGGCAGCGACGAGTTTATCGGCATTGACGACATCAGCGTTACTGGCAGCGGAGTAGTTGCTCCGGTTCAACACGCGCTTGACTTCAATGGAGACGGGAAGACGGACTTCCCTGTTGTCAGAAATACGGGCGGTGGACCACAGGGGCAGATAACCTGGTTCATCCTCCTCAACGGAACGGGTGTTACCAACGCTTACGAATGGGGTCTCGCATCCGACACGTTTGTGCCCGTTGACTACGATGGTGACGACAAATCGGACATTGCGGTATGGCGTCCCGCCGCCGCGACGGTCGCAGCCTTCTACATCCTTCAGAGTGCGACCAACACAGCAAGGGTTGAGGCGTTTGGACAGAACGGCGACGATCCCAGGGTTGCGAACGACTACGACGGTGACGGAAAAGCCGATCTCGCGGTATATCGTGCTGGAGCTGTAGCCGGGGCGCAGAGTACGTGGTTCTATCGCGGGAGCTTGAATAATCCGTCCGGGAATGTCACTTACGTGGGCTGGGGAATGAACGGCGACTTCCCTGGACCCGGCGATTATGATGGTGATGGCAAAAATGACTTCGTGATCCAACGCAACAATGGGGGCGGCCAAGCACGTTTCTGGATGCTGCAGACCACCGCAGGCTTCAATTCGATCGTTTTCGGAACTCCGACGGACGCCATTGTGCCCGGCGATTACGACGCCGACGGTAAGACGGATCTCGCAGTAGTGCGGGGCTCGGCCGGTCAGTTCAACTGGTTTGTTCGGCCTAGCTCAACAGGCACGATCAATGGCGGTCCAACTGCTATTTTCGGCAATTCGGCTACCGACTTCCCGACTGTAGGTGACTACGACGGAGACGGTAAAACCGACTTTGGTATCTGGAGACCAAGCGCGACACCAGGGCAGAGTGCGTTTTGGGTTCTTGGTTCGACAGTCGGAGCCTTCGCAGTTCCTTTCGGCCAGAACGGAGACTACCCAGTCGCAAATTTCAATCGTTTCTAAGTAGCCGAGAAGCAGAAAGAAGGCCCGAGCGATCCGACTTCGCTCGGGCCTTCGTATTAAGGGGTACGCGAACTCGTCAGGCTGAACAGGAGGTCGACTCGGCTTCCGTCGGATGCTTGGCATCGATCCATGCGGTGGTTCCCCCAGCAACGTTATACACAGTCTTGAACCCTGCGTTCTCGAGTATGCTCGTCGCTAAACTCGAACGGTATCCCGACTGGCAGATCAGAAATGTCGGGACTGTCGGGTCCAATCTTTCAAGACTCTTATCAAGGGAATTCAGCGGTAGATTGATTGCACGCGTCGCATGGCCCGCACCGTATTCGCCCGGCTGCCGGACATCGACAAGCTGCAATCCTTTTTCGGTTTGACTTAGCTCTGAGACCTCGTCGACCGCCACTTGGTCGATCGCTTTCGTTTCGCCCGCGTATGCCGGCATCAGTAGGAAACCAACCGCGGTGTCCAAGCCGACGCGCGCCAACCGCATAAATGCTTCGTCAACCTGCTCTTCGGTTTGCGCTGCAATGGCGAGCGGCGTTCCGACAGGAATAAAGGTACCTGCCCACGTGGCAAACTTTCCCGACAAACCGATGTTGATCGCATTCGGTATGTGAGCCGAACCGAACTCAGTCGCCGACCTTACATCAAGGATTATGCCGTCGAAGCCTGCGGCTTCTTCCGAGCTCAAAGAACGTGGCCGCTCGAGATCTCCGAGGCTAACCGGACCGGCCAGATTTCGCTCTGCACTTTTCGGGAAGTAGGCGGGCACCTGCGGTTGGTCGCTCGAAACGATTTTCACGAATTCATCTTTGGTCATCGACTGCAAAGCGTAATTGACCTTTTTCTGTTCGCCAAGTGTCGACCAGGTTTCGCTCGAAAGCGATTTGCCGCAAAGCGAGCCGGCACCGTGGGCCGGATAGATCTCGGTCTCGTTCGGGTAAGTAAGTATCTTGTCACGAAGGCTGTCATACAACATGCCGCCCATCTGCTCGGATGTAAAACCTTTTGATCCGATCAGGTCAGGCCGCCCGACGTCCCCGCAGAATAGTGTATCGCCGGTGAACATCTTCAACGGCGCGTCGGGATCGGACGTGTTCGTCGCGACGATCGTAATACTTTCAGGCGTATGCCCTGGCGTCTCGAGGAACCGCATGCTGACCTTACCGACATTTAACTTGTCACCATCCGAAACTTTCAGCGTCGGAAATGCTGTTTCGGCCCGCCACCCGTATACGATTTGAGCTCCCGTCATTGCCGCGAGTTCAACATGACCGCTGACGAAATCGGCGTGCGAGTGGGTTTCGATAATGTACTTGATCGACTGCCCGTTCGCGGTCGCCTCATCGAGATATTGCTGAACATCCCGCTGCGGGTCGACAACAGCGGCCTCGTTCCCGGAGCCGATGTAATACGAAGCATGAGCAAGACATCCAAGGTAAAACTGTCTGAAGTTCATATCGCCCTCCGGTTCCATGGCATTTTTGCGAGCAGTAAGCCCATTCCGCACCAATCGATGGTCGCAGTGAATGCGAGCCCGAATCCGATCAGACCCGACAACGCAATGAAGTAGGGGTGAACGAACAAACTGAACAGGACGCCTGCCAGAACGAGAAGGCCGGCGGTGAA
>JBKJOR010000030.1:0-7486 GCA_046595575.1 Pyrinomonadaceae bacterium
GCGATGACTCGGCGGCGTTGCTTTACCGCATCGAGGTTGAATGTAAATTCTTCAGATACGGTAAAGAACCAGATATCTTCGGTCGCGTTCTTCCAATTGCGTTTAGCTCCGCGGCCCTTCTCGCGTTCCCACGTGATGCGATTCTGCAGTTGGAAATAGTTCGAGCCGGCCCGTTCGATCGCCGAACCCGACCTCCAGTCACCGCAGATGTAAATGCTCGCAGTCGGTTTTAACAGAGGAACGCACAGTTCGAACCACGAATGGAGCCACGCTTCGTACTCATCCGTGGTTTTCTCGCGGAATTTCTCGGCTCCAAAATCTTTGGTCAAATTGTATGGCGGATCGGCAAAGAGCAAATCAAATCGGGCGGCCGGTAGTCGGTCGAGCAGGTCAAACGCATTGCCGCATATGAGCGTGTTTCTCGCGCCATCAAGATCCGGCTGCGACACGCGGTTGATCAGCCGCGACCTATACCGTTTGGCTTCGATTTCAGTGATCTCGATAGTTCGGTTTCGCGGAGCCCGCGCCTTTGATGGTCCAGCAGGAACAGGCATAAGAGGTTGGGAAAGACTCTGTCGCAATCAGCTAGATAGAGGCAAACAGTTCGTGAATCAAAATGTTTCAGACAAAGTAAAAAGGGAATTCCGAAGAAACAGATCGGTTTCTCAGCATTGTGCCATAGTTCTTGGCTGTTGCGGGCGCGATTTAAGTTTAAGAGTCTTCATCGCCTGCGGTTGCGGGCGATCGCGGTTGGTTAAAAGGAAAAGAATTAAGTTCCTTTTGGTGAAGAAGCGTACAGTCGACGTTAAATTTGGCGAATCTCGAGAACCGTGTCGCGGCGGGATTTCACGGACCTCCAACTTAACCGCACCTCGGCGTGTGTGGTGCTTTTGGGTACGACTACCGACCTCCAATCTGAAGTCCGTGCCTGGCGTCCCTTCCGACCGTCCACGCACGGACAAGTTGTAACTCTTTCCCAGCCTAGTACCGTGAACCACACACTTACTGATCGGGTGTCTTGCTTCTTCGAGTTATATAAATGTCGTTACTGCCGTAGCCGCCCGCCCGGGTGGACATAAAATACAGCTCCGTGCCGTCCCACGAAAGAGTCGGTCGTCCGTCGGCTAATATGCTGTTTACGACCGCCCCAAGATTTTCGGGTGCAGCCCAGGCCGACGAGGTTGTTGCGCGAAATGACGAATAGAGATCCGTCGAGCCAATCGTTCCGGTACGGTCTGACTCGAAAAATATTTCCAAGCCATCGCGCCGCCGAACGTTCGGCCGCTGGTCGTTAAACGTCGTATTCAATTCGCTCACCGCCACCGGGGCTGCGAACACACCTTTACCGTCTGATGTGCTGACATATATGTCCATTCCGCCGAGTCCCCCGGCCCGATTGCTGCTGAAGAAAAGGGAAACTGAACCGTCCTCGTCCTCAATAAGCGAGGGCGTGATGTCATTTGCCGCGCTGTTAAACTGGCAGCCGAGATTTTGTGGCGGTTCCCAGCTTGTCAGATCCTTTTTGCTCACACGTCGCGATACGTATATATCACTGCCACCGCAACCGCCCGCTCTGTTGCTGACAAAGTACAGATAACGTGCGCTGATCGTCAAAGTGGGACACTCCTCGCCTGCACCGGTGTTGATACCGGTGCCTAGATTTAACGGCGATCCCCAGGGCGAGTCTTCGTTTTCACGCTGCGATGCATAGATGTCGTTCGCGCCGGAGCCGCCGGCTCTGTTCGAGGCAAATAAAAGCGTGAGGTTGTCTTTCGCAATGAAAGGACACCCTTCGAGGGCGGCGGTGTTGATAGTCGTTCCAAGATTATCCGGTACCGACCAGTCGGAATAATACTGTGCCCGGACCGGCGACAGAGTAAATAACAACAAAGCTGAAAGCGTCAATGCTGTAGCGAAATTTCTTCGGGCGACTGATTTATTCATAGTAATCCTTCCTTTTTTTGAGATGTCTGAGCCGCAGCTGGTTTTGCTGCACCGTAAGAACTGTGAAATTTGTGCTTTCAATTAGTAATGCGGAGGAGCGGAACAAATCAGACCAAGGATGGGAAAAATTTTTATTAGACGAGTTATCGTGGGACGCGGAGCGTGAGAATTTATTGCTTCGAAAAGGGAGACAAACTATTATATTCCCAGATATTAAGCCTTCAAGAAGGAGCCTGCGGTGACCGAATCTCGCGAGAGTGAAAACCAGCCAAATCCGCCTGGAGAGGTCACGGAGCTTCTCCAGCGGTGGAATGAGGGCGATGCCGACGCACTCGACAAGCTGCTTCCCATCGTTTACAAAGAGTTGCGCCGAATTGCGGACGGCTATCTCCGGAGCGAGTCAAACGGGCATACATTACAGGCCACGGCGTTGGTTCACGAGGCATACATGCGTATTGTGAAGGCCCAGGGTCTGGAATGGCAGAACCGCGAATAATTCTTTGGCATTTCCGCTAATCTGATGCGGCAGATCCTGGTGGATCACGCACGCCGCTCTTGTGCCGAAAAACGCGGTGGCCGGGGAATGGCTGTTACGCTCGAAGACGGTTATGGCATCAAGGTCGAGCTCGACGAAGATCTATTGATACTGGACGAAGCTCTCAAAAAGCTTGCCGAAATCGATCCCTTCGCGACGCGCGTGGTAGAGCTCCGCTATTTTACTGGATTGACCATCGAAGAAACGGCACGAGCCCTTAGTAGATCGCCCATGACCATAAAGCGTGAATGGACAACGGCGCGCCTTTGGCTGCATCGTGAAATTTCCGGCGGAGCGTGAACCACATAAAGTTTGATCCGATCCAGTTGTTTTCTACGCACTAGTAAATTGAGGCAAAACATCTTTTGCTCTTAACGGATTCTTGGTTCCCAGGGAGCGACAGTTCCAAATTCCGCTCAAAATATTGCGATGACATCCGAAGAATGGCAACAGGTCAAGACGATAGTTCAGCAGTCACTGGATACCGAGCCGGACAAACGCGCGCGATTTGTGGCCGAAACATGTGGCGACGACCCATCCCTGCGCAATGAAGTCGATACGCTTCTAGCGGCCAACGAGAGCCTCGGAGATTTCATCGAGACGCCGGCCTTTTTACAGGTAATGGAGACGTTGCCCGCGGAGGAACATGCTCCAGAGTTCACAGTAGGGCAGAAGTTCGGACACTATGAGATCATCCGGGAATTGGGACGAGGCGGCATGGGCACCGTATATCTTGCTCAGGACAACGAGCTCGGTCGCAAAGTCGCACTCAAAGTCCTACCTTCGGGATTCGCTGACGGGTCTGGCGCCGCCAGCCGCTTTCGCCGGGAGGCGCGAGTGGTTTCTGCCCTAAATCACCCGAACATTCTAACCATCCACGAGATCGGGCATATTGATCCCATCGATTTTATCGCAACCGAATTCATTGACGGCGTCACGCTCCGGCAGCGCATCGCCGCCGGCCCGATACCGTTGGCGGAGGCGGTCGATGTTGGAGCGCAAGTCGCGGCCGCTCTATCCGAAGCGCATGCAGCCAGAATTATTCACCGCGATATAAAGCCAGAGAACATAGTGATTCGCCGCGACGGTCTGGTTAAGGTTTTAGATTTTGGTATCGCCAAACTAGCCGACACGCAGGAAACTGCGCCCGGACTAACAGCGCTAACTGAAAACAACGGCTCTCTCGCGGCAGGCACGCCGAAGTATATGTCACCTGAGCAGCTCCGTGGACAGCCAGCAGATGCCGGGTCGGATGCATGGAGTTTGGGAATCGTTCTTTACGAAATGTTGACCGGGCATGTGCCTTTGGATGGCGCCGTGAATGACCACCTCAACCTGTCGAATTCTCCGCCTTGGAATTCGGAAGCGGCCGGCGAGCTTCACCGTGTAATTAGCAGATGCCTCGAACGGGACGCCGGAAGTCGCTATCGGTCTGCTGTTGAGCTTCTTGCAGATCTAAAAAGCTTACAGCGATCTATTCGCGACGGCGTTGCCACAGCCGGGGCGGTGAAGAGATCTCGCGTCAGGCGGTATTCTCCTGTGGCAATCGTTATTTTATTGGCGGCAACGGCGACCGCGTTGGTGTACATACCCGCCTTCCGGGGGACCGCCTTTGCCGTTCCTGAAATCAAGAATATCGCAGTGCTTCCGCTTGAGAGTGTTGGAACTGGCGCCCAGACAGAGGATTATTTTGCCGACGGCTTGACCGAAGAGCTTATCAACGATCTATCGCAAATTGGAGCCCTGCGTGTTATCGCTCGAACTTCGACGATGCGGTACAAGTCCGGGCAACCCCTGCCGCAAATCGCGAAGGAGTTAAATGTCGAAGCGGTAGTGCAAGCTGCGATCCAACGCACGGGCGGCGTCATCCGACTTTCAGCAAAGCTCATTCACGCCCCATCCGGCCGTCAGCTATGGGAGCGAAGTTATGAGAGGCCGGAGCGCGATATCAGGTCACTCCAACGGGAAATGACGCGGGACATAGCGAACGAGATCAGCATAAAGCTAACGCCCCAAGAGTGGGAACGGCTTTCGAGTTCTCGACCGGTCGACCCCAAAGCGTACGAGGAATACCTACTCGGACGTTTTTACTTGAACAAGAGGAACGAGCCGGCCATTAAGACTGCGATCACACACTTCGACGCCGCCATTGCAAATGACCCGGACTTCGCGTTGCCTCATACCTTTTTGTCCGACGCCTACTTTGCCCTTGGCACTGAGTTTATCGCGGCTTTGCCGCCCGGGGAGGCACTGGCGAGGGGCGAGGCCTCTGCTCTTAAAGCCGTCGAGCTCGACGACGCGCTTGCCGAAGCTCACACTGCCCTGGCAGTAGTCAGGCTATACAGCTGGCGATGGGCAGAAGCTGAGCACGGCTTCAGGCGAGCTCTCGATCTAAACCCGAATTACGCCCCCGCCCACTCGTGGTACGCGCTTTACTTTGCCTCTCAGGGCCGTGTTGGGGAGGCGATCGCCCGGATGTACCGCGCCCGTGATCTTGACCCGCTCTCGCCTCACATCAATCAGAACGTCGGATGGATGCTTCACTTCGCCCGCCAATTCGAGGAGGAGATCGAGCAATACAACCGCGCCCTCGAGCTGGACCCGAATTTTATGTTTGCGCGACGCCGGCTTGCCTCGGCCTACAGCGCGAAGGGAATGAACGCGGCCGCAATCGCGGAATGTGAAGGGGTGATCGCTATAGCTGGCCGCAGCGCGACGTCTCTAGGGTGTCTTGGCCGTGTTTTTGCTCATGCGGGACGAACGGGCGATGCGCGGCGCATATTGGATGAGCTGCTCGAAATGAAAAAGCACCAGCACGTAAGTTCTTACGTGCTCGCATATCTCTACGCAGATCTGGGTGAGAGGACGACGGCGTTCGAATGGCTCGAAAGGGCTTACGATGAGCGGTCGTATGCGATGGTTTTCTTTAAGTCAGCGTTAGACTTTGACGAATCCTTCCACCAGGACCCGCGTTTTGCCAAAATCCTGCGCCG
Source organism: Pyrinomonadaceae bacterium (assembly GCA_046595575.1). Taxonomy (GTDB): domain Bacteria; phylum Acidobacteriota; class Blastocatellia; order Pyrinomonadales; family Pyrinomonadaceae; genus OLB17. The sequence continues at coordinate 5,473 of JBKJOR010000030.1, forward strand.
CCTCGGCGTATAAATGAGGGGCTGCTTGACGGTCAAAATCGCGCGTGATAGCCTTTTATGTTTTGAGAATAGCTCGATTTTTCGCGAGTCTAATAGAGCGATAACAGGTTAATAAGAATATGTTTCTGCTGGCCTTTGCCGAATCGATACAGCTCTTTCCGGACGGCACTCTTTTCATCCACATAGCACTGATCCTGCTGATGATCTGGGTCCTCAACCGGACGTTTTTTCGCCCGGTGAACCGCATCATTGAGTCGCGCGAGAAGCATAAAGGCGGCCGGGGTGGTGAGGCAGAATCGATACTCGCCGATGTTGGCGAAAAGCAGGTCCAATACAACCAGGCGCTGCTCGCCGCGCGAAACGAAGGCTACACGCTAATTGAAAAGGAGCGGGCAGCAGCCGTCGAAGCTCGTCAACGGAAGATCGCGGAAGCAAAGGCCGCGACGGCGGAATCCCTGGCATCCGACAAGACGCAGATACGTGAGCAGGCGAGCGAGGCGAAGACAGCTATCGCACAAGAAGCGGAAGTGATGGCCGAAATGATCAGTTCGAATATTTTGAAGGCATAGGCGAGTATGTTTGCTTTTTTCTATAACGTAATTTCGCTCGCGGCTTCCGGTGGGTCCACGGGCGGGGGCGGATTTACGGAATTCTACGATAAGTACCTAAATTACCCCGGCTTCGAAGCGTGGAAATTTATTAACCTCGCGATCTTTGTCGCGATCCTCGTATATCTCGTCAAAAAGCCTCTTACTGAAGCGTTCAAGGCAAAGCGCGATGCAATTCGGGCTGAGCTGATAAGGGCCGAGGAAGAAAAGCAAGCGGCCCTCGCACAGTTGACGACGGCCGAAGCAAAGCTCGCTACGCTCGATGTCGAGAAAGGGTCTTTGCTCCAAAAGGCGACTGCAGAATCCGAAGCAGAGAAACGCAATATAGCTGACCAGGCGGATGCCGAGATCTCAAAGATCCGTGAGCAGGCGGACAACGAAATCAACCGGCTGATGCAGCAGACAAGATCCGAACTAAAGCGTTACTCGGCAGAGGAAAGCGTGCGGCTAGCTGAGGAAAAACTTCGCGGCTCGATGAATGCCGAGAATGACGCAGCACTCGTCAAGTCTAGTATCAGGGAGATCGGAGGTTTGAACTAAGATGAGTGTCGAGACTATCGCACGCCGTTACGCGACCGCTCTGGCCGATGTAGTCATTGACTCGGGCGAGACCGACGCCGTAAGAACCGAGCTTAAAACGTGGGAACAACTGATGTCGACGAATGTCGATCTGCACGGCGCGTTCAGCAATCCAGCGGTCGCACACGCAAGTAAAGAGAAGGTTCTCGAAGCTTTGATCGCGAAAGCTAAACCATTAAAGACAACGTCGAACTTTCTTCGCGTGTTGCTCCAGAACAGCCGTCTGACGGAACTCGGACGTATCAATGAGCGATTCGATTCCGTATTGGAAGAACGAAGTGGTCGTGTCGCCGCAGAGGTTACTTCTGCTCGCGAATTGAGTGACGCACAACGGAACGAATTGAAAGCGAACGTTGAAAAGCTGACAGGCAAGCAAGTGTCGCTAAAATACTCGGTCGATGGGGATCTGATCGGCGGCGTCGTGACCCGCATCGGCTCGACGATCTATGACGGATCGGTTCGGACGCAGTTAGAAAATTTAAGAGAAGAACTTATTGGATCGTAGCTCGTCGATCGTTGTTCGGTGCGATCTTTCCACCGACAACTATTTACTAACTACGAACAAAACCTATGGAAGCAATTAAAGCTAACGAAATTAACGAAATTATCCGGGCTCAGATCGCGAACTTCGATTCGAGCATGAGAGTTGATGAGGTCGGTACCGTGATCAAGGTGGGCGACGGGATCGCCGAGATCCACGGTCTTGAAAAAGTGATGGCCGGCGAACTGCTCGAGTTTCCGCACGGTGTCCGTGGTCTCGCGCTCAACCTTGAAGAAGACAAGGTCGGAACAGTGTTGTTCGGCGATTTTCAGACCATCAAAGAAGG
>JBKJOR010000379.1:0-2621 GCA_046595575.1 Pyrinomonadaceae bacterium
GACGAAAATATCGAGGTTGATATTCAGGACAAGGACCTTCGAATCGATACCTATCGATCCTCCGGGGCCGGTGGTCAGCATGTAAACGTGACGGACAGCGCGGTCCGTATCACGCACATCCCGACGAATACGGTTGTCACCTGCCAAAATCAGCGTTCGCAGCTACAGAACCGCGCAGTTGCGATGCAGGTACTGCGATCAAAATTGTACGAGTTGGAACTTGAAAAGCGTCGAGCCGACAGTGCCGAGCTCGAAGCGACCAAGATGGATATCTCGTTCGGCTCGCAAATACGAAATTACGTTTTGCATCCGTACCGACTAGTGAAAGACACCCGTACGAAATTTGAAGTAAGCGATGTCGATGCTGTCCTGGATGGAGATATTGATGACTTCATCAAGGAGTTTCTGTTATATAAGAAGGGAGCAAATAGTTGATAGTGAATAGTGCATAGTGAATAGTGAATAGTGAATAGCAGGTCTCTGTGTTCTATTTTCGCCAATCACGATTTACTCTTCACGATTCACGATTTACTCTTCACGATTCACGATTCACGATTCACGATTTACTACTCACGATTCACGAATGAAGATCTGCCCGACATGCAAGGAAACGTATAAGGACGACGACCTCAACTTCTGTTTGTCCGACGGTACGACGCTTATCAAAAAGCGGACCGGCGTTACAACCCGTCACTCGCGGCTGAACGAGATCCTTGCCGTCGTGCTATTGGGCCTCAGCGTTCTGATCTTCCTATCGCTGATATCGTGGAACAGCAGCGACTGGTCTCTGAACGGCACCGGGCTCGGCGGAAATCACCGAACTCAAAACTGGATTGGCGTCGTCGGAGCGGTAACATCCGATCTCCTGTTTCAAGGCATCGGACTCGTGGCCTATATCTTTCCGGCCTTGCTTGCGCTGATCGCGTGGCGAGTTTTCCAATCGGAAAGTCTACGACCGCGCGTCAGCCAGGTAATCGGATTCACACTTTTGATCGCGTCGGCATCTTCGCTCGCAGTATTGATCGGTGGAAAAACATCGGGCGTCGGCGGCGTTGTCGGAGCGGGAATTGCGGATGCGTCGGTCGGCCTCGTTAGCACTCTAGGTGCCGGGATCGTTCTGCTTGCTCTTGCGACCACATCCGTTCTGCTGATCTCCAACTTCACCCTTACGTGGGCTTTCAGCCATCTCGAAGTTGCATGGGGAAACGTCAAGATCCATTTCGAGGCGTGGAAAGCAAAACGACGAGAGGCCCGTTCGGATCAGATAAATCTCGCCAAGCAGCGGGAAGAAAAACGTCGCGGTGCACGCGAAGAGAAACCCGCCCTAACGGACTCTCCGACGATATCTATCCCCGAATCGCGGAAGACGCGTGCGACCAAAGCTGCCGGTCTTGCGGCGGCCGCAACGTCGCCTAGCGGAACTCAGAATCTGTTTGAAACGACTCCGGACCTTGTGGAAGAAACTCCGCGGCCGTCGATCGTTCCGTCTGAGAAAGTGCCGGATACAATCGAATCGATCGGAGAATTTGCGGAAGATGGGCTGTCGGTCTCAGGCGCTATCCCGATCACACCGGTCAAGCACACTGATGAGCTGAACGGCGATATCCGCCCCACTATCGAGAGCGACGAGATCGTCGAATTACCGAAGGCAGTAAAGACGTATGACGATTATGTTTTGCCGAGTTCGCAGCTTTTGAATCCTCCAGCCCCGCATATCGAGCAGAAAGAAAAGGAGCTGCTCGCTCTCGCCGATTCACTTGTCGAGAAAACCCGCGAGTTCAATGTCGCCGGTAAGGTGGTGAATATTTGCCCCGGGCCCGTAGTGACGACCTACGAGTTCAAGCCGGATCCGGGCGTCAAATATTCTCGTGTGACCGGCCTCGTCGACGATCTTTGCCTTGCCCTAAAGGCGGAGTCTGTACGGATCGATCGTATTCCCGGAAAAGCCTTTGTCGGGATCGAGGTGCCGAACAGCAAACGCGAGACGATCCAGCTCCGTGATGTGATCGAATCGAAAAAGTTTCGTGACTCGGATTCGCTTTTGACGATCGCCCTCGGCAAGACGATCGACGGGCTCAACTATGTCGCGGATCTCGCGAAGATGCCGCACTTGCTGATCGCCGGAGCGACCGGCGCGGGTAAATCCGTCGGAGTTAACTCGCTTATCGTATCGATCCTCTACAAAGCAAAGCCCGACGAAGTGAAGTTCATCATGGTCGATCCGAAGCGCCTCGAGTTGGGCGTATACGGCGACATCCCGCATCTTGCGACACCGATCATCACCGATCCAAAGCGCGCTGCGATCTCGCTGAAATGGGCCGTCACCGAAATGGAGCGCCGCTACAAAGACCTCGCCGGCTATGGCGTGCGAAACATCGATGGATATAACATCGAGGCAAAGCGTCGAAACGCACTTGAGATGTGGGACGACAGCGGCGATCCTCATCGCATACTTCCATATATCGTTATCATCATCGATGAACTCGCCGATCTGATGATGGTCTCGGGCAAGGACGTTGAGGAATCGATCCAGCGTCTCGCCCAGATGGCGAGAGCCGTTGGGATTCATCTCGTGCTTGCGACGCAGCGGCCGTCGGTTGACGTCATAACCGGTATCATCA
>JBKJOR010000390.1:0-14213 GCA_046595575.1 Pyrinomonadaceae bacterium
ATGAGCGCTGACTACGAAAAGATCGCGGACGAGATCGGGGTGATTGAGGAAATACCCGGGCTGTGATCCCATGCGGAAAAAGCTCACGTCGCCAAGTTTCGATTGGGTGGTGAGAAAACCGGTTGGGTCTTTCCGGAATTTCCTGAAATGGCCGCCGATGAGATTCGGTTTTTGAGATGGAGGAAGTTCACGATCCATTTCTAAGATTATGACAGAGGGTTGCAAAATCTCCCCTCCTTCAGAAGGATGTGAGCTTTGGGTCTGCGTGCGACTGCCACCTGTATCTGTTATTTTTATATCCGTATGACCGAAGCAAAAGTTAAGAAAGTGAAGCCCGACATTCGGGCGATAACCCGGCTTGTTCCGCCGAGCGGCAATCTCGTGCAGGGGCAGTCGGAACTGCCGATCGACCCACGGCTGGCCAAGGAAGCCGCCGAAATAATCGCCGCTAGTCAAAACCATTACGGCGGCAGCGAGGGCGACGCTGGTTTACGTCAGGTCGTTGCTGAGAAGATCAAGAAATACAATGGCATCGACATCGACCTGGATGCGAAACCGCTCGAGTTGATGATCACAAACGGCGGCACCGGTGCGTTGATCGGAATCACGCAAAGCTATCTCCGCGGTAGATCCGCCTTGGTTTTCGAGCCTTATTATCCGTATCACCGCCGAATCCTCGAAGAGTTCGGTGGCAAAACCGAATCGTTCGAACTCGATGAAACCCTTTCGTTCGCAAAAGATGCGTTGCGGGCGAGATGTAAGGAACTTATCGGCCGAGCGGAGTATCCGTTAAGGGCGATCATCGTTTGCTCACCCGCGAATCCGAGCGGCAAGGTCATGACCCAAACCGAGCTCGAGGCCGTCGCCGAGGTCGCACAGGAACTCGATCTGCTGGTTATCTCAGACGAAGTATACGAACACTATGTCACCGGCGAACATCCGCATACGCCGATCGCTACGCTGCCGGGAATGTGGGAGCGAACGATCACGGTGAACTCGTTTTCGAAATCGTGGAACATCTCCGGCTGGCGGCTTGGGTATACATTCGGAAAAGGCGAGCTGATCGCACCGATCAACAATGCCGCAAACGTAATTTACGTTTGCCCTGCGACACCGCTTCAGGCCGCACTTTCGCGTGTGCTGATGGCGGACGGGAATTATTACCCGAAGCTCCGCGATAAATTCGACTCAAAGCGCCGGTTCTTCAGCGAGGGAATAACGTCGCTCGGTTTCGACATCTACGATTCGGGTTCGGCGTTTTACCTTTGGGCGCGAATTCCCTCGGATTTCAACGACGCTCTGACATTCAACGAGATGTTGATGGAAAAAGCCGGCGTCGGTATGACACCGGGCAGCGCGTTCGCCGACAACGACACCTGGGACGCATACGTACGAATTTGCATTGCGCGTGAAGACTCGGTCCTTGAAGGAGCGCTTGAGAAGCTGCGAACGGTTCTCAGTTAAGACGTTTCGCCGTCGAGAATAAAAGAAGAGGCTGCCTTTTCAGACAGCCTCTTCTTTTTTTACTCGTTGTCTCGTTGTCCTTTCAATGAGCTATCCCGCCCGACTGCCGTTTGAGAAATACGGTGTCGTACTGGCCGACCGTTTTGAAACCGCACATCCGATAGAAGGCGTGGGCTCTTTTGTTCTCCTCGTTCGCGAGCAGGCAGATCGAGCGAGTTTTTGTCAGCAGGGTCGAGCAAAGCTGCGTAAGAGATCGACGTCCTAAACCTGTCCCGCGTTCGGTCGGACGAACGTAGATGCCCTCGAGGTAGATCATATCCGGCGTCTCAGCTTGGATGTCCGCTTTGAAGAGGAGCTGATCGTCCTTGACGATCACCCATATCCGGCCCTGATCTATCCGTCGGGCACACCTTTCGAGGAATCTTTCTCGATCGCTTTCGAGCGGGTTCACACCGCTTTCTTCCTCTGCCATTCCGGCCTGGATGGGCGCCAGCAAACTTAGGTCCTCCTTGTTTGCAAGGCGGAGTTCCGCGACCGTGGATCGCTGTTCGAGAGGCGTTTTCAATTCGAACAGAAGTTCGCGGCAAGCGAAACGCATCGGCTGGCCATGGTCGGCATATGTGTTCCAAAACTCTTCCGCGGTTTCCTGCTCCGCCAGAAACATATGCAGGCGATCATGGATTTGAGCCGTGAGTGCGAGTTCGCGAATCGCTCCCCGGGTCCGTGCATCGATGAGGGTTGCGTGGCCGATCAGGGCTACACCTTCGAGCCGCCCTTCTGAGTTGCGGCAACCGTAGAACTCCCCGCGGTTCAGGTCGTTTACGATGCCGTTGTCTCGGATCATTCCCGCCATTATGACCGTGTGGATCGGCCGTTCGGATAGGAATGAAATTACTTCGTTCTTTTCCCCGTCGGTCAATTCACTGACCGCCAGGATCGTGTCCGGTACTGGAAGATAAGCAGAATCTTCCATTATGGTGTGCATGATCTGTACTGTTGACATGATATTGCTCCTCTTGAAAGTTTCTGTTTATCTCGAGGTTTTGGCCGCAACTGTATTCGAGTAGAAAGAATATCCACTCGCGTTCGAGGCGCGGATCCGGTAGGTATAAGTTGTGTTCGACGCGAGCCCGGCGTTCGTGACGGTTATCGAGTTTGCAGCGACCGACCCAAGTGTTGCAAAGTTTGTGCAGCCGGTACCGGTACAACGTTCGATGGCGAAACCGGATTCGTTGGAAACATCTTCGCTCCAACTCAAATTGATCTGCGATTTTGACATCACCCGGGCAGTCAGTGATGTCGGTGACGAATCGGGTGTCGAATCATAGACCGACTCCATCGCAGCCGTTAGATCGCCGTTGACAGCGTTGCGAGCCTGAACCGCAACACCAGCGGCCAATGTGACGTCGCCGATCAGAACACCGTCGCCGATCAGAACGCCGTCGCCGATCAGAACGCCATCGCCGATCAGAACACCGTCGCCTATCAGCACGCCGAGCCGGTAGATCCCCTGATACTTCGTGATCAGGTTAGATCCGGTTGCATACGAATAGTTTGTGACGACGCCTTGTGCCCACCCAAAAGTCTCCGTGGCGATCGTGCTCTGAGGCGCAGGAGCCGTCGTTGTCAGAAGAGGCGAACCAGCCAACGTCAGAATCGAAAAATCCTGTCGAACGATCTTCGCAAGCCGTACCGCACCGTCAGAGTTCAGTTTTCCTGCGCCCTGTTCAAGAGTGTTCGCGCCGTTGATGGTTTGCGCCGTGTAACCAAGTAGCGTCTTGACCAGGTTCGGTGTAAGTTTCGGATTTACCTGCAGCATGACTGCTGCCGTGCCGGCGACCGCCGGAGCCGCGACCGACGTGCCCGACATCCACATTTGCTCGCGAACCGCACTGCCGATGACATTTGCATCGAGCGACTGATTATTGGCGACAAGATAATTTCGGGCGGCTTGGGCGCCGATGATCTTGTTGCCGGGCGCGACAAGATCCGGTTTGACTAAGTTATCGAAATGCCTGACGCCAAAGGCGTCGGTATAGAACGACCGGGTCGGACCACGTGAGCTGTACGACGCCATCACATCGTCCGAACGAACGTTGGATCCGTATGTATTTACGGCGCCGACCGTGATCACCGCCGGCTCGTTGCCCGGCGAATGGATCTGTCCATAGATCTTGTTCCCGTCTCCGTCCTTTCCTTCGTTTCCGGCCGCAGCAACAACGACGATGCCTGCGTTGACCAACCTTCGGGCTGCAATGCAAAGCGGATCGTTCGTGTACGAATCGATCGCCGTCGTACCGAGGCTCAAATTAACAACTCGGATATTGTAGGCCGTGTTCGCACGGTTGGTGTAGATCCAGTCGAGAGCAGAGAGAATGCGGCTGACGCTTCCGACGCCAACGCCGTTCAGTACGCGAAGGTTAATGATGCTTGCATTAGAAGCTATGCCTTCATACGCACCTCCCGCCAAAACCGTGCCGCCCGCGGCAACCGAAGCGACGTGAGTTCCGTGGCCGTACGGATCGTCCGTACGATTCTCGCCCGTAAAGTCTTTGGAGAAAATCACGCGGGAGATGCCGCTCGGACCCATCAGGTTTAAATGGTTAGTATCTATACCCGAATCCAGAATCGCGATGCCGACGCCCGTTCCGTCAAGACGCGTTGCCGATCCATTCAACCCGCGCACGTTGTCACCACCCGTAGTCGCGGTCAGATGACCGAGAACCTTAACGGAATCGTCAAGAGTAAGGAAGTCTACGTCGAGTCGACTTGCGATCGAGTCGATATCTTGCTGTTTGACACGATATACCTGGAACGCAAAGTTCGCGAAAGATGCTTTCTTGACCGCGCCTCTGCCATTGAGGTCTGATGTCAACGAGCTTGTCCAGGAAGATGAAGGCGAGATTATGACGTCAATGAAATCGCTCGGTGCGACTTGTCTCATCTTCTTAGAAAGCTTGTCGCCCTTCTTCAATTTCGGTGCTGCGTCGGCGGATGTTACTCCACCGAATGTAGCAACGACCCAAGCAAAGGTAGCTATAAAAAGTATTTTCTTGAAAGTGTTTTGCATGTTGTTTCTGATCTGGTCTCGCTTCCGGGCCTGTCACTCGCCAGGCGGATAGCGGACCTCCGTACGATTCCCTTATTCACGTTTGGTGCCAAAGAATCAAACCGCACTGCATAAAGCACTTACAGCGTTTATCGTTCAAACTGTTATCGTCAAATATCGGTCAGGATGATGGAATTATCAGAAAGATCGTTCAAGGTGAATGAATGTTGGAAATGATTTTGGTAGCATCAAAAAAGCGTCGCCGCGGTCTTGTCCGACGTTCGACTTGTGTTCTATGCACTATCACCTTATTGGAAGATGCGGGACGGCTATGGCGTCGCTGGCGGGCATGCTGCAGGCCCGCGGGCATCGCGTGACGGTTTCGGATCAGAATTTCTACCCGCCGATGTCCACGCAGCTTGAAGTGCCGGGTATCAAAATTCTGATACAGACAACTGGGATTAGCATGTGCGGATCTGCATCGCTCGCGAAGACTCGGTTCTCGAAGGAGCGCTAGAGAACCTCCGTTCGGTAATGAGTTAGTTTTTGGTTTGCGTCAGCGGCGTTATGATTTAGCCTTCGAGTTCTTCTTCGCGGCTTTGCGGGAATCGCTCTTTTCCCGCAAAGCCGCAAAGAAGACGGAAAATACCAGATGAAACAATTTCTAACATCAATAATCTCAATCGCACTTTTGTCGTGTACTCTCGTACGCGCCGATGAGGGGATGTGGACCTTCGACAATCCGCCGCTGAAGCAGTGGAAGGAGCGTTACAACTTCGAGCCTTCAAAAGCGTGGCTCGATAACGTCCGGCTCGCATCGCCAAAGCTCGGTGGCGGATCCGGTGCTTTTGTCTCGCCGAACGGATTGCTCGCTACGAACCATCACGTCGCCGCGAGCGTCATCACCAAGCTCTCGACCAAAGAACGCGATCTGATGAAGACAGGATTTTACGCAAAGACGCGAGACGAAGAATTAAAAGCGCCCGACGCGGATGTCACCGTACTTCTTGCCTACGACGACGTCACCGCTCGCATTCACAATGCGGCTAAGACGGGAACCGACGACGCCGACATGGCCGCGAAACGAAAGGCTGAGATCGCCGCCATCGAAAAAGCTTGCAGTCCGGGTCCGGCACTGAAGTGCGAGGTCGTTTCGCTTTACAGCGGCGGCGAATACTGGCTCTACAAATCGAAGCTTTACACCGATGTCCGGCTAGTCATGGCTCCCGAAGAACAAGCCGCGTTCTTCGGCGGTGATTATGACAATTTCACATTCCCGAGGTTCGACCTGGATTTCGCTTTCCTTCGGGTTTACGAAAACGGCCAGCCGGCGAAGACTCCGCACTACCTGAAATGGTCCGAGACAGGAGCGGTCGATGAGGAGTTTGTTGTCGTCTCGGGTTACCCCGGCTCGACTGCGCGGCTGTTGACTCTTTCGCAGCTTTCTTATCAACGTGATATCGGAAATCCGCTGCAGAAGAAAGTCTGGGATACGTTGCGGGCCTCACTCGAAGTCTATTCGAAGCTCGGCGAGGAGCAGTTTCGGCAAGCGTCGCCCGGTCTGCGCTCGTATGCGAATTCGCTTAAACGCCTCGGCGGTCAGCAAGAGGGTCTTGTGAACCCCAGACAGTTCGCACGGAAAGAGGCCGAAGAAAAGGACATCCGCGACAAACTTGCTCAGCGGCCCGAACTCGAAAAGCAATACGCCCCAGCTTGGACGAATATAGCGAAGGCTTACGAGTCGATACCTGCGATGTCGAAACGCATCTCGTTCTCGACGCTCGCAGTAGGTCGCCTTGGAACGCTTGCGTCGCAGATCGTGACTTACCAGATAGAGAAAGGGAAACCGAGCGAGAAGAGATACGCGGAGTATAGTGACGCCCGGATAGATGCGTTGAAGCGTTCGATCCTGTCGCCGGCGCCGATCTATCGCGAAATGGAAGAGCCGATGCTTCTGGCATGGTTTGAGGAGGCGAGAAAGACGCTCGGCAGCAACGATCCGTTCATCAAGGCGGCGCTTGGCGACGCGGAAGCCGCGGAAGTGATCGGTCGGGCCGTTCGCGAAACGAAACTCACTGATCCGGCAGTGCGCAAAGTTTTGCTCGATGGGCCGCCGGATGCAATTGCAAAGTCGACGGATCCGATGATCACTCTCGCAAGACGCATCGAGCCTATCGTCCGCGAGTTGCGCGACTGGAACGACAAGAATATCCGGAACGTCGAAGCGACGAACGGAACCAAGATCGCGGAGGCGCGGTTCGCGGTCTACGGGAAAAGTATGCCCCCGGACGCGAATTCGCAATTGCGTTTGAGCTACGGTGTGGTCAAAGGATATGAAGAAGACACGACGCTCGTTCCGTATCGCACGACCTTCTTCGGACTCTATGATCGAGCGTTCAGCTTTGGCGAGAAGTCGCCGTTCGATCTCGCGCCGCGGCTAAAAGAGCGGAAGGATAAAGTGGATCTCTCGGTTCCCGTGAATTTCGTTTATTCGGCGGACACGATCGGCGGAAACTCGGGTTCGCCGGTGATCAATCGGAACGGCGAGGTCGTCGGGTTGAACTTCGACAGTAACCTCCAGAAGCTATCGAATCGGTACTGGTACATCGAAGATTCCGAAGGCTCTCGCGCCGTCGGTGTTCATACGGCGGGAATCCTTGAGGCATTGCGGAAGATCTACGATGCGAATGAACTGGCTGCCGAACTGATGCTCAAATGACAATTGCACTTCAGAAACATGTATTTGCGATCGTGACAAAGTTGTCGCTCGATTTGAAACCGTAGTCTTCGTCGTTCCAAGTTCGCAGTTTTGCGGCTGCGTTCTCGAGATCGAGTTTCGAGAGAGCCGGGAACGCTTTTCGCCAGTCCGAGCAGCTTCGATTTTTGACAATTTTACGTACCGACGAACGCAAGCCCAAGGCGAAGATCGACGGGTTCATCGCCTCATTCATGTGGTTCGTGATAAATGGTTTCAGGAGTTCTTCGTTTTGATCAACATTTCTGTTGATTACCCAGCGGCCGTCTTCGATAACCAGTGTCGGAGCACGCCGCACTTTGGCGACCATCGTCGTTCTCGTGAGCCCCTCATAAAATTTCATTCCGACGTAGTTGGCGTAAAGATCTGCATTTGAAAAAACACCTGAAACCAGTGTTCCGTAATACGTATGCTCGCTTGTACGACCCCAGCGAACAGCGCGTTTGACAGCGTCGTCGTTTGTCACACCTCGTTTCAATGCTCGCTTGTAAATTCTGTAATACGTATAGCCCTGCTGAAAAAAATGGGCGATCTTATCTGTCCCGAGGTGTGTCCCGTACATTTTCACCGTCGGGCTGATGGTTAAATAGTTTGTCGGCACCAGCACGAAGATCGAGTCACTATAACTCGTCTTGTAGCGCGCCGGCCGGGCGAGAAAGTTATGCGAATCTATCCAGCTTCCGGCTTTCGTTGTGGCAATGAAACCTGAACCGAGGCGGCGATAAACTTCACGAGTGATGGCTTCGTCCGAGCGGAGATAAGCGAGCCGACGGGCGACCTTGTCACGCGAGTCGCACTTAATCCGGTTAATATCTTTGCCGTCCAAGCACTGCATCAGGCGATTTATTTCGGTATTAACTTTAATCGCGGCGGCAGTGAGATTCTCTTTGGTGTAGTCGGCGACTTCCGTTCCAATGTCCGCAAGCTCAACATCCGGCAGGTTGTACTGGTCGGTTTCGAAGGCCGGGGCCGGCGAGGAACCTAGCAGCAGCATTGCGACTAACAGACCACCCACGAATTTTTGAGATCTCAACCGCATATGACTCTACGATGTTCTGCGAACTTTAAGATAAATACAATTATACTATCGAGAGTTACAAACGGTCGGCGCCCTTAACGATCATTTTGGTTTCTAGTTGTCGCCAAGCTCCGGATGTCGGCTACATAAATTCGATCTATGCACTATCACCTTATCGGAATTTGCGGGACGGCGATGGCGTCGCTGGCGGGGATGCTGCAGGCGCGTGGGCATCGCGTAACGGGCTCCGACCAGAATGTTTATCCGCCGATGTCGACTCAGCTCGAGGCGCTCGGTATCAAAATTCTCAACGGATACAAAAGTGAAAATGCTGACATCGGTGCGGACTGCGTCGTTGTCGGAAATGCCATCTCGCGTGGTAATGCAGAGCTTGAAGAGGTGCTCAACCGCCGCCGCGTTTACCGCTCACAGGCCGAGATCGTGCAGGAAGAATTTATTCGCGGCCGGCGCTCCCTCGTTGTGGCGGGTACTCACGGAAAGACGACGACGACGAGCATCGCAACATGGGTCTGCGAAGTCGGCGGCTTAAACCCGAGCTTTCTTGTCGGCGGCATCGTACAGAATTTCGACGCTAGCTTTCGCGTCACCGACGGCGAGCACTTTGTCATCGAGGGCGACGAATACGACACAGCATACTTCGACAAAAAGCCGAAGTTCATGCACTACCTGCCAGAGATCGCGATCGTCAACAACGTCGAATTCGACCACGCCGATATCTATGACGATCTCGACGACATCAAATGGGAATTCTCTCGTCTGATGAATCTTGTCCCGGGGAACGGCCGGCTTATTGTGGGTATCGATTCGCCCGTGGCGAAGGAAGTACTTCAAGAAATGGACGGCAAGCTGTTCACGAATATCGAGACGTTTGGCTTGTCGGACGAGGCAAAATGGCAGGCGCGCCATATTGACTTCAGCGGCGACAAAACGCGGTTCACTATTGTTAGGGATGGCAATTCCTGGGGCGAATTCGAAACGAATCTCATCGGTGAGTTCAACGTCCGAAATTGTCTTGCGGTGATCATCGCCGCGGACGCATGGGGAATTTCGAAGGAGAAGATGCAGCAGGCTTTCGATACGTTTAAGTCCGTGAAGCGGCGTGTCGAGGTCCGCGGCGAGGTCCGCGGCGTGATAGTCATCGACGACTTTGCTCATCACCCGACGGCGGTAGAGGAAACTCTGAAAGCGTTGCGGATGAAATACGACGGCCGCCGCCTGATCGCCGTGTTCGAGCCGCGTTCGTGGTCGTCGCGGCTTGCGATCTTTCAGGAGCCATACGGCAAAGCATTCTCATACGCCGACTACGTGATAATCGCCGGCGTCTATAACACTTCAAAAGCGAGCGAGCTTGGAAAGGTGCTGGATACGGACGAGCTAGTGAAAGATATAGAGTTGCAGGGTAAACCGGCGATGAGTTTTCCGGACGCCGACGCGATCGTGGCACATCTTGCCCCGGAGATGAAAGAAGGCGATGTCGTCGCGATCATGTCCAACGGCGGCTTCGGCGGAATCCACGACAAGATCCTCAATGCTCTACGCTAAAGACGCGAAGCAGCCGGGAGAAAAATGGCCAGGGTCTTTGTCTTGAGGTACAGCGGTGTTGCCGGCAGTGCGACGGCCTGCGTGCCGCATATGTCCTCGCGGACTTCGCGAATGAAACCCGACCGTGACCGGAATTACAAGTCCGAGTCTGGCGATCAATACAGAGACCAGTTTAGAGAACAGTTCCAGAGGGATTTCAAAGAAATATTATCAAAGGATCCGACGTATTTATCTATCTATAACACTGATGACCGTCAATAGAACCGTAGCTCTACTTTTAAAACCGGAGTAGAAGGTAAGGGGGTGAAAAGTATCGACTCCGTTTTCACCCTTTCGGCCTTTCACTTTTTAACTAGTCGATTCGTCCGTCGAAGTTCGCAAGGTTCACGACGATCTCATCCATCGCACTTGTCCTGACAGCTGTTTCGTTCACGCCGTTAACCACCATCGAAAAAACGAGCTCTTCTCCGGCCGCTGTTCGGACGTAGCCCGAGAGTGCCGAGACCTGATCTATAGTTCCGGTCTTGCCCCTTACGTTTCCGGAAGCCTTGCTACCCGTGAATCGCCGTTTCAGAGTTCCATCTACGCCGCCGATGGTAAGACTGTCGCGCCATGCCTGCGAATACCGGCTCTGCTTACCCATGTACGTGTAGAGCTGAACGACGGCCGACGGTGTGACCAGATTATGTCGCGACAATCCACTCCCGTCGTGCTGAATGATCCCGTCCGGCGCTACGCCGATCTCGGTAAGAAATCTTTTAACCGCGGAGATTCCTAAGTCGGCACTATCCGCCGTGCTGGCCACCGCGACACCTCCGCCGGGAGAAGCCATGGCAGCTCGCGACTGTTCGCCCAGCGTCCACAGAAGCGTCTCGGTGTACATGTTCTGGCTCGGCTTCATCGTCTTTGCCGCAATCAGGCTGAGCGGCGGCGACTCCAGTTTCGCGATCTCGACCGATGGTTCCGTGCCGGCCGGTTTGACCACGCTAGCCCGTGTCTGACCGGTAACGACGACACCCTTCAGAGTCAGCCGTTCTTTTAACAGCGCGACGAACAATTCTGCCGGACGCGTCACCGTTACGTTCCCGCTAAATCCGGAATTGCCGATCGGCAGAGAGCCCGTGATCTCGAGTGAGTTTTGACCCGGCTTTTTATGGATCTTCAACGTCCGCATGCTTCCTGCAGCCGAAGTCAGACACTGATTCACAACGCGAAAGATCGGGTTGTACGGTGCGACACGAACCGAGCATGGATAGCCGACCGGTCCGGGTTTGACGCTAAGGTCGATCGCATTGTCATTGAGCGGCAGCGCCGAGATCTCGGCGCCGTAATACCATTGCAGATCGTCCCACTCCCACGAACCCGGAACGGCGTTTCCGGTGAAGTAAGTTTCATCCGCGATCAGGTCGCCTTCGATGCGCTTCACGCCTGCGGCCGCTATCCGTCCGGCAAGTTCGTCGAGGCCTTTGAAATGATCGCCCTCGGAAAAGCTCGTCGAAACCGAAACATCACCGCGTCCGTAGATTCGCAGATTACCTTTGATCGTGCCGGCGGCGTCGGGCGTCGAAGGGGCGTAAACACTCGTTACGAATCTGTAGTCGGGCGAAAGCTTTTCGATCGCGGTCGCGACGGTAAAGTTCTTCATGTTCGACGCCGGCATGAAATACTTTTCAGAGTTGTCTTCGAAGACGACCTTGCCAGTCTTCATCGACACGATCTTGATCCCCACCTGACCGCGCCGCAGCTCCGGTGCAAACAGACGCGAGCGGATCTTTGCCTGGAGTTCGGCTAGCGTCTGCACAGATCTGACGACCGTTGGAAGCGACGGCGATGGCGTAGGCATTGGCGCTTGCGGTGTCGGTGTCTGCGCGTTCGCAGAGATTAGTAGGAGAAGGGCGGAAAGCAGGACAGCAGTGAGTTTCATATTGCGTCGATTCTACCGAAAACTATGATGGCTGGAAAGCGAACGAAGATCGCCGTCAAACCCGGCACTTGAACCGAAACCTTGAGTGGCAAAGCGACGGGATGCTACACTCGTTCAGTTTCTAACAGCTTATTTGCCACGTCCCGGTTAATTCGTGCGGCCGCAATGCTTGGACCGCTCAACTAATAATCCCGAGACACTCATCTCACAATACCAAAGCAAAAGCTCGACCAAATACGGAGGCTCCCGATGAAAGGTTTAAGAATAGTTTTGATTTGCGCGGCTCTTGCGCTATTTGCGGTGCCGGTCTGGTGGTACATGTCGGCCGACGATAAGGTCCGCGAATTCGACGAGAACGAACCTGACCTGCCGCCGACGAGCGTCAAGATCGACAAGGGAGAATTCCTCCGACTCCGTAGTGAACAGGTCGATCTCCTGCGGGGATTCGATACCGCCGAGCAAGACTCGCGGACAAAGGCGATCCGCGAGCTCGAGCGAAGAGAGGCTGAACTGGGAGATCTTCCCCGCCCCGAAGTGGATACCGCATGGCGTTCGTTGGGGCCCGCTCCGCTCCCCGTCAATGCTTCGACATCCTACAGCGGCCGTGTATCTGCCATCGCTATCCATCCGACGAACGCAGATATAGTTTATGTCGGGACTGCCTTTGGAGGACTCTACCGCTCGCTCAACAGCGGCACGACTTGGACGCCGATCATGGATAATGCGATGACGCTGACAATCGGCTCGATCACGTTTTCGCCGACAGATCCGACGACGATCTTCGTCGGTACCGGCGAAGCAACGTTCTCCGGCTTAAGCTTTAGCGGCGTGGGTGTGTACCGGATCTCTAACGCGGAGACGACAGCGAACCTAGCCGGTCCGTTCAATCAGGGAAGTGCCGGCGGCGATATTTTTACCGGCCGGACGATCGGTCGCATAATCGTTCATCCCACTGACCCCAATATAATCTTTGTAACTTCGGCAAGCGGTATCTCCGGGCTCGGCGGATCGAATGCCGGCTTGGTTCTGCCGAACGCCGGTGTTTATCGATCGGTTAACGCGATGTCGGCGACGCCGACATTTACCCGACTGACAATACAGGGAACTCTCGATGTGACACGCTCGGTGGTGGATGCGGCGACAGAGCCCGGAAACCCGTCACGGTTGTTGATCTCCGTCATAGGCGTCGGTGGTGACGGCGGAGTCTATCTGACAACGAACGCTCTCGATCCCGTTCCGACATTCACGCGGAGCATTGCGACAGGCGACGGTGCGAGTGCCGGACGCACCGAGTTTGCAGTGAATAGGACCGGTGCGGTCGTCACTGTGTACGCGGCGGCGGGCACGTCTAACGGAACCGTTTTCAAGTCCGTCGACGGCGGTGCAACATTTACAGCGCTGACTGCGGGTGTCGGTTTCTGTAATCCGCAGTGCTTCTACGACATCGCGATCGCGGTTGACCAGGGCGACGCGAACAAGCTTTATCTGGGCGGTTCGCCGTCACGTGTGTTTGGCCGGTCGATAGATGGTGGAACTAGCTATACAAATAGTTCCAGCGGTCTCCTCGTAGATACGCACGCCTTCGCCATCGCACCGTCGGATCCTAACATCGTCTACTTCGGCAGCGACGGCGGGATATGGAAAACCACAAATGTTCAGGCGACGCCGATCGTATGGCAGACGCTGAATAATTCTACTTTTAGCGCGACACAGTTCATGGGTATCGCGCTGCATCCGTTCGATCGGAATTATTCGCTGGGAGGAACACAGGACAACGGGACTGAATTTCTGGAACCTAACGGCATGACCTGGGTCCGGTCCGATGGGGGTGATGGCGGTTTCGCAGTTATCGACAAGAACTCGCCGACGATAAACAACGTCACCGCGTATCACACATATTTCAACCAGACGAACTCGCAGATAGGTTTCACACGCGCGCTAACGACTGACCCGAATGGCGATCCCATCTGGTCAGGTTTTTTGGGATGCCAAAACAGCGTGTCGAACAACGGGATCATCTGTTCGGATTCTGTTCGCTTTTACGCTCCGATGGTCGGCGGCCCGGGTAATCCGACCACGTTGTATTTTGGAACGTCGCGATTGTATCGATCGGCTGACAAAGGCATAACGATGGTCGACGTCAGCGGTGTGATGCCCGCTCTCGTGACGGCGATCGGGATCGCGCCGCAGAACGACGACATTCGGCTGGTGGGATTACAGAACGGTCAAGTGCACCTTTCGACAACCGCCGGATCCACTACGATGACGAACATCAGCGGTCCCATACCATCGCGGTACGTCGGACGCGTCGCGATCGATCCAACAAACTCGAACGTTGCCTATGTATGTCTGAACGGTTACGGGCTTCCGGCGGGACAGCACGTCTGGAAGACGACAAATCTGCTGAGTGGTTCGCCCACATGGTCGGCTGCGGGTGCGG
>JBKJOR010000415.1:0-9570 GCA_046595575.1 Pyrinomonadaceae bacterium
GCTAAAGCGAGTTCGAGCCAGAAGATAAAACATGGCGAGGTGGTCGGCACGGAGGGAACCGAGACGACGCACTATACCGTCGTCGACGCCGCGGGCAATGTCGTCACGAATACCTACACGATCAACGATCTCTACGGCTCGCGTGTGACGGCGAAGGGAACCGGTGTGCTGCTCAACGACGAGATGGACGATTTCACGTCGCGGCCAGGCAGGCCGAATCTTTATGGACTGATCCAGGGCGAGCGGAACAAAGTCGAACCGATGAAGCGACCGCTGTCGTCAATGACACCGACGATCGTCATGAAAAAAGACGGCACGCTGTGGTTCGCGCTCGGCGCCCGCGGCGGCCCTCGAATCATAACCGCCGTGCTGCAGTCGGTGATCAACGTTATCGATCACGACATGAACATTCAGCAAGCGATCGACGCGGCACGCATACATCATCAGTGGCTGCCGGATGAAATTTTATTTGAACCGTACGGAATGTCGCCGGATACGGTTAACGTGCTTCGCGGGTATGGACATATTTTCGCAGAGAAGCCGGGTTACATCGCGTCTGCGACCGGCATCATGATCGATAAAGATGGAGTGCGTTTAGGTGCGATTGATTCGCGGAGTGATGGCGAAGCGATCGGCTATTGATCGCGTTCTTTTTGAAGAAGCTTCGTAGTGCTGTCCGTCACACTCCAGGCTGACGCTGAAGGTCGTTGGTGTCGAGCCACGAACCGGCGGCCGGAAAGACGTAGCCTCAAGAGGCACCCTATTCGTCTTTCTTTAAAAGCTTGGTAGTGCCTTCGACGACGCTAGACGGTCGCCGAGCGAGATCGCCTGTGTCGGGGGCTCGCCATGAACCTTCCGGCGCCATATATGTCGAGGCGGGTTGAGATTGCTGCGGCGGAAGAGCACCCATCGCCGAGTGTCCATAAAGTGAAGCAGGCGAATGCATCTGACTTGCGGCTAATTCAAAAGGCTTCGGAGCGCGCTTGAGAAACGCGATCGATAGGATGAGTAACATCATCGTCGAGAAAACGCCGAACACCGCCGAGATCCCGGCCGCTTCGTCCGCTCCAGCTATTCCGAAAAACGCCGGCATCATCATCACAAAAAAGATGAACCAGAGCACTGTGAAGATCAATCCGTTCTTCCGCGAAAAGAGAGAGCTCTTGCCCTTATGAAGCTCCGCAAGCTGCGGCAGAAATCCGCCATTCATCAACAGCTCCGACACAAGGCCGAGCTGAAAGCCGCAACGCGAACAGAATTTAGTTTGATCAGAAACCTGCTGCTGACCGCAACGGGGACAATGCATTATTTGCTCTCCGCTTGATTGGATAATCTCAACAGACTCGAAACTTAACGAATTCTTGCACGAAATAGTTCGCTATGCAAAAAAGTTTTCTAGAGTTTGTGCCTTTAGTCGACCTGATTATAATCTCGGGAGTTTTGCGTCCGACAGCATCTGAAACACTGCGAAAGCTCGACCTTGATAGTGTTCGCTGCGCCCCACGGTCTCGAGCAAGAGGTCGAAAATAGATCGGATCTTCTCGGGAGCCGGAAGCTGTTTCGCGAGATCGCCGTCCGAGGTGAAGAACCTGAACGCCGATGTTCGGGTTTCTTCGACCTCATCGAAGTAAGTGAGAACCTTTTCTTTCGTCGCCAGCTTTTCCGGAAGCGTCCATTCGAACGGATCGTCCCAGAGGCGTGTGGTCAAACCGCCGCATGTTTGTTCGACCGCGGCAGCCGAACGCAGGAGGTATTCGCCGACCGAGAACATCGCCATGGTATGAACGGGGTCGCGCGGTTTACGAAAGAGGTCGTCCTGAGGAATCAATCCGAGCACGGCAAGCGACCGGCGGTGGATCTCTGCGAAACGCCGGTCGAGTGAATCGAGCATCGAGTCCATATTGAAAAGGCCGGATCAGAGTATGTCTGGTTAACTGCGGTGTGACTCAGGCGGTGAGATCCGAAACGGTGATCTCTTCCAAGTCCGTGAAACGAATTTCCGAAATAGCCCCTTGATCGATCGCCGGGCTATTTTCGGAAGTCTAAACAGCGACGCGATTCTAACGTTTTTTGAATTTGCGATCCTTCTCGTAAAGCCCGAGACCGTAGTTCCGTCCATTGTAGTTAACGCCGCTGCCGATTCGGCCTCTAACGCCGACCTGTGCGCCTTTGGAAGGGACGCCTTGTTCGGTCACGATCCAGATAGAGCCGGTTCCGTCACCGATCTTATAAGCTCCACCGCGGATCGGCGTTCCCGGAATATTCACGCCGTAACTATCCTGCACCGTTCCGGCGATCGCCACGTCCTTGTTCTGATACTTTGACGGATTCGCTTCGATATCCGCGATGCTCGTACGCTCTGGACAAGCGGTCGCTCCAAGCCCGACCGACGCGATAATTCCCGACAAAAATAACTTGCTTAATAACTTCATTACATTCTCCTCGATAGATATTTGATCGGGAAGAGGACGACAATTTAGAGATTCAGTATAACAGCAAAAGTTTGCCTGATAATAGGTTAGTACGATTTGAGTCAACTAGGATGCTGGACAAATCACTGCTGTAAAAAAGAAGAGGCGCCGGATTGGACGCCGCTCAATATATATTCCGCGAGCTCAGTGGATCATCTCTTCGAACCGACGATGTAACTGTCTCGAGCACGCAGCACCAGGTTCGGACGATCGACGCGGACCTTGATCTGACGTCGCTGACCCGCCTTCCCATCTTCGGACGGAATATAGCCGATGTTGTACTGTCGTCGGAGCTCTTCAGCGATTCCTTCGAAAGCGTTCGTAAGGCCGCCCGGAGTAGCTTCGGGCCGAAATACACGACCGCCGGTGTAAGCCGCGAGTTCTTCGAGATATTTTTTCCCGACCGCATATTCGCGAGCAGTCGTACCGGGAGGCGGAGGTCCCCAGCCGCCGGGGTTCCCGCGAGTTCTATCGAATGTGTTGTAGTAAACCGGGAATATCAGTGAGTCGGCCTCCTCGGCAAGGGCGAGAGTCGTATCGTAATTCGACTTCGACGATACCGTGTCTACGCCATCGGTGAAGAGGACGATAGCCTTCCGACCGCCGATCGCGTTCAAGCGTTTTGAGAGCGAGAACGTGACGGCGTCATAGAGCGCAGTTCCACTGCCGAAGTCGGCTTTCTTGATCGCTTTGTAGATCGTCGGACGATCGCCCGTCGCTTCCGTCAGAACCTGCACGTTTCCGTCGAACTCGATGACCATTACCTTGTCCTGCGGCTTCAATTGATCGACAAACGAGGTCGCGGCCGCTCGAATTTCATCGATGTCATAATCCGTTGAAGGGCTGGTGTCGATCAAAAGTACAACGGTGAACGGCTTTTCCGACGTCCCGAAATACTCGATCTGCTGCTCCTTCCCGTCGTCGAAGATCTTAAAGTTTTCCTTTTGAAGATTCGGAATGTAGAGACCATTCCGGTCAAACACGGAAACCGGAATTGTGATGAGGTTGGTTTCTACTTTAACAACCTCATCGCTGTCCACGACGCTCGATACCCCACTGCTATTGTCGACCGTTGAGGCCGTCGGTGTGTCCGACCGCTTCGCAAGAACCGAGCCTCGCAGAGAGGGCCATACGGCCACCGGACGCTTCTTTTGTGGAGTGGACTCGGAAAAGGTCGAGAGATCCTCAACCGGTGGCGGCGTGGGCGTCGGTTGTACCCTGCGGCCGGACTGCGCGGAGACTGTAAAAGCGAAAGCGAGCGTACCGAATGCGATAGCGAAAATTCTCATTGTAAACACCAAGTCCTGGATCGGTTTTCCTCTTTTTGGATGCGAACGCGTACTAAAAGGATCACATTGCTTTTGCAGCGTCTATTACTGTCTGAATGCTGAAGAAGGCCATGACGGCGACGACGATCCACCCAGCTACCTGGAGCCACATTGGACTGCGGTACAGCTTTACGACCGCGGAGGTGCGTGCGGCGATCAAGACGATCGCCAGTCCGATCGGTAGGATGAAGCCATTGATCGTTCCCGCCCAGAGCAAGATACTTATCGGCCGACCTAGAGCGAGAAAGATGATAGTCGAGAGGACGATGAAGGCAATTATTACGATATTGCTGCGCTTCTCGATCTGCGGATGAAAACTTTTGAAGAACGAAACGGACGTGTACGCCGCTCCGACAACAGAGGTTATCGCGGCGGACCACATCACAATGCCGAAGATCTTGTAGCCGATCGTTCCTGCCGCATGACGAAAGATCGAAGCCGGCGGATTTGCTGGGTCGATCGAAAGGCCGAGAGAAACGACGCCGAGGGCCGCAAGGAATAGGAGGACACGGATCGTTGCGGTCAGAAATATCCCGGTCACCGCGCTTCTGGTCACCTGACGAAGTGAATCCTGTCCTGAGATACCCGCGTCTATCAGACGGTGCGCTCCGGCGAATGTTATGTAGCCGCCGACCGTTCCTCCGACGAGTGTAACGATCGCCCGTGCATCAATCTTTTCGGGGACAAATGATCGATACACGGCTTCCGCCAACGGGGGTTGAGCCTCGAACACGACGTATATGATCAGGCCGAGCATCACCACTCCAAGCACCTTCACAAAAAGGTCCATCGTGCGGCCGGCTTCTTTGGAAAGAAAGATGGCGATAGCGATTGCCGCGCTGACTAGAGCACCCAGCCAAACCGGCGTATCGAAGAGTACGTTCAGTCCGAGTCCGCAGCCTGCGATGTTACCGATATTGAATACGAGACCTCCCAAACCGACGAGCACCGCAAGCACATATCCGCTCCCGGAAATGGTCTCATTCGCGAGATCCTGTGCACGTTTGCCGGTTACGGTAAGCACGCGCCAGATGTTAAGTTGGGCAAAGATATCGAGCAGTACTGAAATGAGAATGACAAAGCCGAAACTTGCAAAGAGCTGGCTCGTAAACACCGTCGTCTGCGTGAGAAATCCGGGGCCGACAGCTGAAGTTGCCATCAGAAACGCGGCTCCCAGTATCACCGAGCCGATAGATTTCGTCGGAGTTTTCTGATCGGTCATTGTTTCAGACACTTTGAATGCGAATTCCTCGCGCCGTAAGTGCGCCGCGGATAGAACGGGCAAAGGTCACTGCGTTCTCGCTGTCGCCGTGCACGCAGATGGTATCGCACTCGATCGCTAATGTTTCGCCGGTAGTCGAGCTGACAGTCCCCGTTTCGATCATCTGGATCACTTGCGAAGCGGCCCGATCGACGTCGGTGATCAGAGCGTCGGATTCGGACCGCGGCGTCAACGTGCCATCCGTCGTATAGGTCCGGTCTGCAAATACCTCGGAAGCGGTCCTGAGATCTAAAGAAGTCGCTGCCGAGATCAACGCACTTCCGGAAAGGCCGTATAAGATCAAGGCCTGATCGATATCCCGGACTGCTTCGGCGATCGATGCCGCCAGGTCGGGTTCTTTCGCAGCATGGTTGTACAAGGCACCGTGAGGCTTTACGTGATGCAGAGTGGCACCGAGCTCAATGCATATACCGATCAAGGTTCGGATCTGTTCCTGCACTATCGAGAAAACTTCCGTTGTTGAAAGTGTCATGGCTGTTCGACCAAAGCCTTCGCGATCCGGGTACCCGGGATGTGCTCCGATCGCAACGTTGTTTGCGATCGCAAGTTCGACGGTTCGTTTCATCGTGTCGACGTCTCCCGCGTGATATCCGCACGCGATATTCGCGGATGAAATTAATTTCATCAGCTCAGCGTCGTTCGGACATCCTTCACCCATGTCGCAGTTAAGATCGATAGCTCGCATTTTGCGCCTGCAATTTACACCCTGCACGAAGAAAATTCAATTCCGTTTCGAACCGCGACGAAAGGCGCTCGGCTTCGCCTATTGTGATGAGCTGAAAACTCACACCATCGCCCGGCCCGCATTGCGCGATGATCGGCAGATCGGCGGATATCACATTTCCGATCCGAGGATAACCGCCGGAAGTTTGATGATCCGCCATCAGAACGATCAGTTGACCATCGGGTAGCAGTTGGATCGTTCCAAAAGTGACGGCCGTCGACACCATCTCGCGTTCGTCAATAAGGTGGATGGGGTTGCCGCGGAGCCGGTATCCCATTCGGTTGCAATCGTTCGTCAGCGTAAAACCTTCGCTCAGAAATTCACGTCTGCTTTCAGCCGTAAGGTATTCATACTCGCTGCCCGCGACGATCCGAACGGTCGGAAATCTGCTGTATCGAGGGATAATCGAGTAGCCGACAACAAGTGGGCGATGGGGGATCGGATATTTCTCGCACTCGATGATATCTCCCGCAAGGAGTTTTCGTCCCGCAAGTCCACCGATCCCGGCGACGAGGTTCGTGCTGCGGCTTCCTCGCCACTCGGGTACTCTCAGTCCTCCTTTTACAGCGAGATAAGTGCGATTGCCCGATAGCTTTTTCGCGAACCTTAAATTGGTGCCTTTTGGGACGAACGTACGGCTCCAGTTTTCGATCGTCCGTCCATCCACTTGTCCGGTGAACTCGGCACCGCCGATCGCAATCAATGTGTCCGCATCGAATTCGATCTCGCAAGCAGGGAAGTGCATCTCGAGAACGGCACCGGATTCGTCGTTACCCAATACCGCGTTCAGGATGCGTCCCGCTGCCCGGTCCATGACTCCGCCGGGATTCATACCGAACTTCTGCGCGCCCGTTCGTCCGAGATCCTGAACCGTAGTAAACATTCCGGGTTTTATTATGATCAAGCCCATTATCTGAGAGAAACAAACTTCACCGTGTCGCCCGCTCTCATCAAACAAGGATCATCGCTGTTCGGCGTGAACATCGCGGGATGCGTACGCCCGATTATTTGCCAACCGCCCGGTGATTCAAGCGGATAGATCCCGGTCTGCCGTCCGGCGATCCCTACACTTCCTTTTGGAACCTTCAGACGCGGTGACCGTTTTCGCGGCGCGGCTATTCGTTCGTCGACCTCTCCCATATATGCAAAGCCGGGCAGAAAACCGAGCATGTAGACACGGTACGTTCTCGATGTAAAGATCTCGACAAATTCATCGTGTCGCATGCGTTTGTCGTTAAGGATGGACGGAAGATCCAACGCGGCGTCGCTTTTGAAGTCGACCGGTACGTCGAAATGTCGAACTACTATTTCAGGGGCGGTCGGCATCTGCTGCAACGCCGATCGAACAAGGTCACTGATAGCTTCGAACGCATTAGCGAACGTCGAGAAACTTCGACGGACAGCCAGTGGTTCGTAGAAGATCGCGGCAGACGAATATGCCGGCACAGCCTCGATAAAGCCAGGGAAGCTAACACTCTCAAAGTGTGCGCAGAGTGCGATCGCCCGATCGTTCGTCTCGATCGAAATCTCGTTGCCGAAGTCGATCGTAAGGGCGCGGTCGCCTAGCGGGAAGATCTTCGGTATATCTGGCATGGTCTATCTGGATCGTTGTTTCGGGTCGAGATACTCGCGCAGGCCGTCGCCGAGGAAATTGAACGCGAGGACCGTCAGAGCGATAGCGATGCCGGGAAAGAAAAGTACATGGGGTGCATTGTAGAGAATGTCGAAACCGCGTGCTTCTTCGATCATCGTACCCCAGCTCGGTGCCGGGGGCGGGATGCCGAGGCCAAGGAACGAGAGCGACGCTTCTGATAGAACCGCACCGGCCATCCCGAGCGATGCCTGAACGATAAGTGGCTGGACGGCGTTCGGCATTATGTGCGAGAAGAGAATGCGCATATTGCTTGCACCGAGGGCTCGTGCGGCCTGGACGAAATCGTATTCGCGCACTTTCAGCACTTGCCCGCGCATGACGCGAGCATATCCGACCCAGCCGATAATGCAGAGAGCAAGGATCATCTTGCCAAGCCCGGCACCGAGAAATGCAACCAGAGCGATGGCGAGGAGCAGTCCGGGAAATGCGAGAAAAACGTTGAAGACGTAGCCCGAAAGAAACTTGTCGATGAAGCCGCCGTAAAAGCCGGCGATCGCTCCGATGAATATACCGATGACGGATGAGACCGCGACAACGGTTAATCCCACCTGAAGCGAGATGCGAGCTCCGTAAACGACTCGCGAAAAAACATCGCGTCCGAGCGCATCGGTTCCGAACCAATGCTGAGCCGAGGGATCGGCATACCGAACCATCAGGTTCTGGGCCGTCACATCATGGGTTGCGATAAACGGAGCAAAGATCGCCGTGAGTATGACGACGACCGCGATCGCAATTCCGATGTATGCCAGCCTGTTCATTGAAACTAAAAACTAAAAACTAAAAGTTAAAACCACTACCAGAACCTGAACCACCTCCGTCCTCCGAATTCGTTGGGGGTTTCGCTGTCGTTTTGACCGTTGCGACCAGTATCCGGATCAATTCCTTGCAATCGCTCGAGACGCTTTCAAACTCTTTCTCGCCAATGTAGTTTGTATCTTTGAGAAGGTTCAACCAGTAGTCTGTCTCATTTGCTTCCTTCAGCGCGATGTACATCTTGTTTCTAAAGTCGGCCCTCGATTGCCCAAACTCCGCTTCTCGAACAAGTGCTCCGATCGCCGTACCGGAACGCAGGAGCTGCTTACTCAATATAAACTCATGCCGTTCATCGCGTAGATACTTGTTCAGTCTTACGGTTCTAATCGCGAATTGATAACTTTTATCCTTCAAAATAGACTTCGACATGGGAGTGGCTAGTCTTCACTTTTAGTTTTTCACTATTAGTTTTTCACTATTTCACGAAAGCCTGATCCGCGGATCTAGCCTCCGGTATACGAAGTCGGTCAGAGAGTTCGCGAGAATGTACGTGACGCTGATCACGAGCACGCAGCCTTGGACGAGACGGTAATCGCGTTTGCCGATTCCGTCTTCAAGCAACAACAAGCCGAGCCCTTGCCAGCTAAAGATCTTCTCGGTGATTATCGCACCCGCAAGCAAGACGCCTAGCTGTAAACCGAGGATCGTGACAACCGGGATCAAGCCGTTCTTCAAGACATGTTTGTAAACTACTTTTCTTTCACTCAAACCTTTCGCCCGCGCCGTACGCACGTAGTCTTCGCCTAACTCTTCGATCACACTGGAGCGGACCATCCTCGTCAGGATCGCCGATAATGCCGCGCCGAGTGTAACGGCGGGCAAGATTATATCCTCCGGGTTCGCACTGCCGGTCGGTGAGAACCACCTCAGATTTACGGCAAAAATGTAAACGAGAAAAGGACCTATGACGAACGTCGGAAGCGAAATGCCAAGCAAAGCGATGAACGAGGCAAAATTGTCGATAATGCCATTCTTGTTAGTCCCGGCGAGGACTCCAAGCGGGATCGCGATCCCGATCGCGACGAGCATTGAGGCCAGCGCGAGCTGGATCGTCGACGGGTACCGTTCGAGGATCATTTCCAGAACGGGTCGATCCGTACGAAACGATCTTCCAAGATCGCCCTGCAATAATCCGGTCCAATAATCTATGTAACGGTTGTCCGCCCCGTTCCATCCGAAGCCTTCATTGCCTGAATATGAGAAGAAAAACGCGGGCCGATCAAGACCGTGCTTGGCATTGAAATTCTCCAACTGTTCCGGTGTAGCCGTCTCGCCAAGTATCGTCGTGGCGGGATCAC
>JBKJOR010000468.1:0-2600 GCA_046595575.1 Pyrinomonadaceae bacterium
TTTAATCCATCCGGCAAGAAGCAGGTTGCTCCCAAGACCGCCAATCAGCGTAAATACCTCGACGCAATTGCGACCAGAGACCTCGTCTTCGGTATCGGCGTCGCCGGAACCGGGAAGAGTTTTCTAGCGGTTGCGATGGCCGTCGACGCACTTTTCAAGAAGCAGGTCAGCCGTATTATTTTGACGCGGCCCGCGGTCGAGGCAGGCGAACGGCTAGGCTTCCTGCCGGGTGATCTTCAGGATAAGGTCGATCCATACCTGCGGCCTCTTTACGACGCCTTGTTCGATCTGGTCGATAGTGAGCGCGTCACGAAGATGCTCGAAAAGCGCATAATCGAGATCGCTCCACTTGCGTTCATGCGCGGACGGACGCTGTCGGACGCGTTCATCATTCTCGACGAGGCTCAGAATACGACCAGCGAGCAGATGAAGATGTTCCTTACGCGTATCGGCTTTGGTTCAAAGGCGGTCGTTACTGGTGACAAGACCCAGATCGATCTGCCCCGCGGACAAAAAAGTGGAATCAAAGAGGCCGAGGTAGTTCTCGAAGGCCTCGAGGGCATCGAATTCGTTTACTTCAGCGATAAGGACGTTGTCCGGCATAAACTCGTTCAG
Organism: Pyrinomonadaceae bacterium; assembly: GCA_046595575.1. Classification (GTDB taxonomy): domain Bacteria; phylum Acidobacteriota; class Blastocatellia; order Pyrinomonadales; family Pyrinomonadaceae; genus OLB17. The sequence continues at coordinate 616 of JBKJOR010000468.1, forward strand.
ATGATCGTCAAGGCCTACGACACATACTCGAACGATTCCGATACCGAGGACCGCGATGGCCCTCGTCGTTAATCTTCAGCGAAAGCTGAAATTAGATTCGAAGCCCTTTACCGCATTCAGCGCTCAACTTTCCGCATCGATCGACGGCATCGCCGATTCCGATTTCTCAGTCGCCTTCGTTTCCGACCGAAGGATGAAAGAGCTAAATGCTTTCTTTCGCGGCAAAACCACCACGACTGATGTCCTCTCGTTCCCTCACGAAGCTGACGAGTTTTTGCAGCATGCGAGCCTCAGCCCTCCAGCTACCGACGAAGAACCGGCGCAAGGCCACCCTCTAAACGAAAACTATTTAGGCGATATTGTGATCTCGGTGGAACAGGCGCAGAAGCAAGCATTGGAGAACGATCTGACGCTCGAGAACGAGATCAAGCAGCTCATCCTCCACGGTCTGCTGCATCTTTGCGGGTTCGATCACGAAACCGACGACGGTGAGATGAATAAGCGCGAACTTCAACTGAGACGAAAGCTGAAGATCTAGCCACCGAGCTCGCTTAGATATTTTGCGTACCGTTGTTTTGCTCTCGAGACTCACCTATAAAGCCGCCCGCCCTTCTTTCTCTCTGCCCTCTGTGGCAATATCTTTCGTGATGCCCGAAACACAAAAGACCGCCGATCCGTGCGTGATGGTCATTTTCGGCGCGACCGGCGATCTTACAAAACGGAAGCTCTTTCCGGCTCTGTATAATCTTGCGCGTGGAAAGTTTCTGCCCTCCAATTTCGCGATCATCGGCGTAGGCCGTCAGGAAATGGAGTCCGGCGAGTTTCGCACTCAGATGCAGGACAACCTGAAAGAATTTGCCGGTGCAAACCCCGACGGGGAGTTGCTCGACTGGTTCTGTAGCAGGACGTTCTACACCGGCGGGGATTTCGATGACGACAAGAAACTCTTCAAGGATCTGAAAGAGCTGCTAGCCGAAGTCTGCGCGAAGCACGACATTCCGGAGAACTTTTTCTACTACATGGCGATCCCGCCCGAGCTCTTCGCCAACGTTGGAAAGAAGATCGTACGAAATGGACTAGGCCGCGAAGAAGATGGTCACTGGCGCCGTTTCATTTTTGAAAAGCCTTTCGGACACGATCTCGCGTCCGCCAAAAAGCTCAACTCCGATCTACTCGGGATATTGAAGGAACGGCAGATATACCGTATCGACCATTACCTCGGCAAAGAGACGGTGCAGAACATACTGGTGTTTCGTTTCGGAAACAGCATCTTCGAACCTATCTGGAATCGCAACTTCGTCGATCATGTGCAGATCACGGTCGCGGAAACTCTGGGCGTCGAGCAACGCGGAGGTTACTACGAAAAGGCCGGAGCTCTTCGCGATATGATACCAAATCATATCTTCCAGCTCATGACGCTGACGGCAATGGAACCGCCTGTCTCATTCGAAGCCGACGCCGTACGCGATGAGCAAGCGAAGATACTCGCCGCGATACAGCATTTCACGCCCGAAGACGCCCTCCATAAAACGGTTCGCGGACAATATGGCTCCGGCGTCGCACCCGAAGACTTAGCCCTTGCCGGCTATCGGAGCGAAGAGAACGTCGCAAAGGATTCCAACACGGAGACCTTTGCAGCGATGAAGTTGTCGATCGACAACTGGCGTTGGGCGGATGTTCCTTTCTACGTTCGCACCGGCAAGCGTCTTCCGCAGCGGCACTCGAGCATAATCATCCAATTCAACAAGGCTCCATTCATGTTGTTTCGCGACACTCCGGTAGAGCGGCTGCGCACTAATCGGATTGAGATTCACATACAGCCCGATGAGGGAATAACCCTTCATTTCGGTGCAAAGATACCGGGGCCCATCGTAAAGGTCGGAGCGGTGGACATGGATTTCAATTACGTCGAGCACTTCGGCGAGCAGATCAGCACTGGATACGAACGACTCCTGTTCGACTGCATGATCGGCGACGCAACTCTT
>JBKJOR010000134.1:0-3934 GCA_046595575.1 Pyrinomonadaceae bacterium
CGAAGAGTTCAGCAACGCCGCGGTGGGAATACAGAATCCGGCGATAAATTTCGACTCGAGTTCAGCCACCACTCGTCTTGGACATTTCGTGGGGCGCAACAATATCGCAAATTTTTCATTCGGCGGCCCGAACGATTCATTCAACAAGCGGAAACAGATAACATACAGCGTCGGCGACAACGTAAGTTGGACCTACGGAAACCACAGTTTTAAATTCGGCGGTGAGTTTAAGAAGCACCAGTACGACACGAATCTGCCCGAGGAACAAGCTACGGAATTTGAAAAGTTTGACAACTTTACGCAGCTTCTTACGGGCAACGCGACCGAAGCGGACACGCAGTACGGCTTGACGGACAAAAGCTTCCGCTTCCAGGATTATGGCTTCTACGTCTCCGATACCTGGAAGATCAACCGGCGGTTGAGCTTGAACCTCGGCCTTCGGTATGAGCTGTTTATGTGGCCGACGGAAAAAAACGGACGGATCGGTAATTTCGACCTGGATCCTTATCAGTCGTGTTTTACTTCGAGCGGAACCAACGCGCTCTGCGACAATCCAACCCCGGGCTTTCTGATTCCGAACAATGCTACTTCCACCGGACTTGCGATAGTGGACACGGCTGTCGCGGCGACGCAGGTGGCTCCGAACAGGCACACCTTAAAGGGTCAGGATCTAAACAACTTTGCTCCCCGTATTGGCTTGGCGTACTCGGTGAGCGACAAGCTAGTTTTCCGCGGAGGCTACGGGTTGTTCTACGACCGGCCTTCGGCTGCATTTATCAACACTGTCTTCTCGAATTATCCATTCCTTCGAGAGATCGAGATCACGGTTCCGAACGGTAACGTTCCGATCACCTCAGCTTTCTCCGGTGTGCCGATAAACATTCCACTTAATCAGTGGCTGCCGTTTCGAATCCTCAGAACAGCTGGAGCCGGCGGTACCTTCCAGATCCGTGACAATACGCCCGTCTTTGTCGATGCACGCGGTACGCCGCAGGGGGCGGGTTGTGATCCGCTGACCGGAGTGAATTGTACGCGCGGAAATATTGCCGAGACATTCGAGTTTCGCGCGATCGACCGCAATCTGAAGACGCCGTACATTCATCAATGGAATGTCGGCATGCAGTACGAACTCTTCAAGGACCTGCTGGTGGAAGCGCGCTACATCGGGACGGCAGGTAAAAATCTGTTGGTGTCCACAGCATTGAACCAGGGGTTCGATCTGAACGATCCGCTGACGCCGGACCACATTTACGAACGATTTAACCTGGCATACGTGGCGGCCGGTTCACCTAATGGGCCGCTTAACGCTGGCTCTACGGCACGCCTGCGTGGGGCCGGCCGAGCATTCGGTTTTGCGAATCCGTACGCCGCAGGATTAACGCCCACCTGCGTGGGGGGCGTTCTGACGATACCCGGCGGCTCGCCAGTAGATCTGAATCTAGCAAATGGACTGACGTGTTCGGGTACGACGCTCGGGGGCGGTCAAGTGATCAACTTCGAAGCGCGGGTTCCGATCCTTGGTTTCAATGTACCGGAGGCGATCCTGCTTCAGTCCAAAGGGTATTCCAACTATCACGGAGCTCAATTCAGTCTGACGAAACGTCTCTCAAGTGGGCTTCAATTTAACGTCGCTTACACATTCTCGAAATCGATAGACGTAATGTCGAGCGATCCCGGAAGTACAGCGGGAAGCGGCAAGCCTGATATTCCGAATACCGGTTTCATTGCGCAGGGAGACGCTCGCAACATCGATAACAATCGCGGACTATCGGACTTCGATCGCACCCATCGTTTCAGCACAAACTTCGTCTACGAAATTCCGACCTTCGGCTTGAACAACGCATTTGCGAAAGGCTGGTCGGTCTCGGGATTCTTTCAGGCGCAATCCGGAACGCCGTTTACGGTATTTGCAGGCGAGCCGGAAATTGCAACGGCCGCTCAATACGCCGATCTAACGCGCGGTTCAGGCGGAATCTACCGGCTCGGCTTTGGCCGCCCGAATATTAACTGCTCGGCTCAAGATGCAGTCAGCAACCCAAGCACAAGCAATGTCGCGGTCATCAACCGATCGTGCTTCAGCAGCCCACGCGGAGGCTTCGGAAATCTAGGTCGAAATACTTTCCGCGGCTCGATGCAGAAACGGCTTGACCTGAGTTTTGCGAAGAACACCAAGATCAACGAGCGAATGAGTTTCGAGCTCGGCTTTGATCTCTTCAATGTGTTCGACACGATCAACTTCGCAAATCCGAACAATGACCTGCAGGACACGGTCGACTTCGGCATCGTCACTAACACTACCGGCGGCCCTCGCGTTGGTCAGTTCAGAGCGAAGTTTAGGTTCTAGTCGCACGATTTAGGACTTGAAGAGGTCGCGTGTTCCGCATGCGACCTTGGTTTTTGAATGACGGGTAAGGGAAGTTAAGAGGCTGTCTGAAAAGGCGGCCTCTTTTTCGTGTTGCCACAACTCGGATGTGTAAAACGTTTTATCGCGGGAGGCGACGGACATTAGAGCGTAGGGTGGAGTGAGCGGAGTGAACCGAACCGAACCCTAGGAATAAATGAATAACAACATCTGTCGCTGAAAGCGACGAACGATCGCCGGGTTCGTTGTGCGTCGCCTCCAGCGACAAATGGCGTTCGCCCGTCTACTTAGGGTTTCGCCTGCGGCTTCACCCCATACGCGCCACTTTAGGTCGATGCGGCCGGAGGCTCCGCATCCACCGGGAGGCATAGCCTCGGGTAATTCGGGTGCGCGACGGTGAGCCAGAGGCCCACCGCTCATCATGGCGGCAAAGCCGCAAAACAAGACAAGACCTCGTCTGACTTTTTAGACAAGGTCTTTTTCGTAAGGAGCTTGGCCGCAGGCCGCTATCTACTCGCCGTCACCTGCTTCTCCTTTGGATCGTACGGCGTCGACTGGTAACGCTTCACCGCGTCCTGCGCATTATCGTAATTGTCACCGAGGTCGGCGGCTCGTTTATAGGCGGAAGAGGCCCTGTTGCGGTCGCCCTTCGCATCGTATGCATTGCCCATCTTGATGTTTGACCAAACGGAGAGCCACGTCGGGCTGATGTTGCCGCTTAGAGCAGCTTTGAAATTATCGATCGCGAGATCGTAGTTTCGCTGCTCTAGAAACAGCAGGCCGAGGTGATAGTAGATCCACGAATTCGACCTGTCGAGCTTTAGTGCTTCTTCAAACTGTGCCTGCGCCTCGGCGTAACTTCCTTCTTTGAACCGTTCGATCCCGCGACGGGCGATCGACGAAACGCGAAGGTCCGGCGAAATGCGAAGCAGTTTGTAGTTCGGATCGATTACGACGTTGAGAGGTTTACCGGTCGACTCGATGTTGAAATCGGCACTCGCCTCATCCATCTGCAGGACCTGCGTGCTTAGTCCGTTCTCTCCCTCGCTGCGAAGTTGTACTTCGACCGGAAGACGCAGGTTGTCATAGTTCTGCTTGACGGTACCGCGGGCGACAAACTTACCGCCGCGCGTCCGAATGATAAGGTAGTCGCTCGTAAATTCCGGGACGCCAGTCCCCTCGACCCAACGGGCGAAGAAGTATCGCAGAGGATCGCCGCCGACGCGTGACGCAAGTTTTTCAAATTCGTCGATCGAGACATTCTTGCCGCGATTTTCCTGGAGGTGGGTCCGCAGTAGTTGGTTGAACTTCTGCTCGCCGAGCGTATCGCGCAAAAGCTTGAATACGAACGCTCCCTTCGCGTACATGATGTACTGGTACGCCGCCGACTGATCGTCAAGGTTTGCTGGTGCACGCAAAAGAGATGCTGTTTGCTCGAAGGTCAGAGATTTTTCAAGCAGCTCGCGTCTGAGATTGTCGAGCTGTGCTCCGGTCAGCGTGCTCTCGCGAAAGGCGAACGCGCTGTATTCCGACAGTCCTTGTGCGAGCCAGGCATCGTCGAACGATTTCAAC
>JBKJOR010000140.1:0-5299 GCA_046595575.1 Pyrinomonadaceae bacterium
AGGGATAATTCAATCGAGAGATGAAGTCAAGCCGCATGTCCGCCTGCCGATCGCAAGATAGGCAGGTCGATCTGTGCTACTCGCCCACCGATCGTAAAGCCGTGTCACATGCCGACAAGATTCTTAAAGGAAAGTAAGAATGCTAATAGGATTTCACTTCAGCGTCGGGCGAGTAGCACAGATCGACCTGCCTATCTTGCGATCGGCAGGCGGACATGCGGCTTGACTTCATCTCTCGATTGAATTATCCCTAGCGAACGCGAATGAAGAAGCTTCTGCTGACCATGATGATCTTTATGTGCCTCGTGCTCTTGCCCTTGATGGTTCGGGCGCAGGTTGATGATATTTGCAGGGAGTTCGGTGTCATTCCCTCGCTCGACATGCCCTGGGCACAAGTGCCGTATGTTTATGGGAAAGTCATACTGAACGGATTCGACGCTACGGCGAAGCATCGAGTAGCCGTCGTTTTTTCCGATCGGGATAATCCATCCAGGAAGATCTCACTTTCGAACACCGGCAGCTATTGCTTTAAGAGATCCGGCAGTGGGGGGAGTTTGGCGATCGAGGTCGATGGGATCGAGGTAGCACGACGCTCGCTGGCCAGTTTCGGTGGAGCTCAGCAGCGTGAGGACTTTGACGTCTATCCAAACGCTTCGCAAAAAGCAACGCCGCCGGGCACCATCTCAGCGAAGTTCTCGCATCCTCGAAACGAAAAAACGGTCGATATTTACAAGAAGGCAGGGGCAGCAGAGAAGGCTAAGGAAATCGAGAAGGCTATCGATTATCTGAAAGAGATAGTGGCTATCGATCCGGCGGATTTTATTGCCTGGTCGATCCTCGGATCACTTTATCTCGAGCAGAAGGCATTTCCCGAGTCCGACGCTGCGTTCCGTAAGTCACTTGCGTTAAAGGTCGAATATTCGCCCGCTTGGACCAACGTCGGACGTTTGCGCGTTGCGCAGAATCAACCCGAAGCCGCAATCGAGATTTTCAAGCACGCCATATCCCTCGACCCCGATACTGCACGCACGTACCGTTTGCTGGGTGAGACTTATCTAAATGCAAAGAAGGGAAGCCTCGGTGTCGACGCACTGAATCAGGCGATCAAACGCGATCCGATCGGGATGGCCGATTGTCATCTACTGATCGCCCGTCTCTACGATCTCGCCGGCGCAAAGAAGTACGCGACGCGCGAATATAAGGCGTTCCTCGCGAAGGTTCCGGACTACGCAGAGAAAGCGAAGCTGGAGAAATATATCAAGGACAATCCGGAGTAGTTGTCCTAAATTCGTTGTTCTGTTGACGGACTCGCCCTGACGGGTTGCGATGATTCGTTTGTTATCAGTCCGACCCCGCCATAGGTATGTTGACACCATTCTTATCCGCAAACTCGATCGCTTCGGCGTAACCGGCGTCCGCGTGGCGAATGATCCCCATCCCCGGATCCGTCGTTAGAACACGCTCGATTCGCTTCGATGCTTCCGGCGTACCATCGGCGACGATCACCTGACCGGCGTGGAGCGAGTATCCGATGCCGACTCCGCCGCCGTGATGCAGCGAAACCCATGTCGCGCCGCCGGCGACGTTGATCATCGCGTTAAGATATACCCAGTCGGCAATCGCGTCTGAGCCATCCTTCATCGCTTCGGTTTCCCGGTTCGGCGATGCGACCGAGCCGCAGTCGAGATGATCGCGGCCGATGACGATCGGAGCTTTTAGTTCGCCCGACGCGACCATATCGTTCAGTTTTAAACCGGCCTTCGCCCGGTCACCGTAGCCGAGCCAGCAGATGCGAGCCGGGAGACCTTGAAACTGGACTTTCTCCCGAGCCATCGTCAGCCAACGCGAGAGGTGATCGTTCTCCGGGAAGAGATTCATCATCGCTTCGTCGGATTTGTAGATGTCTTCCTTATCACCCGATAGAGCGACCCAGCGGAACGGCCCCTTGCCCTCGCAAAACAGCGGACGGATATACGCAGGTACGAAGCCGGGGTAATCAAAGGCGTTTGCAACGCCATTGTCGAGAGCACGCTGACGCAAGTTATTTCCGTAGTCGAAAACAACCGCGCCCCGTTCTTTAAACTCGAGCATTGCCTCGACGTGTCGCGACATCGAATCCATCGCACGCTGTTGGTAATCGACCGGGTCCGACTCACGAAGCTTTTTCGCTTTGTCGATATCGAGGCCGACTGGAATATAACCGTAGAGTACGTCGTGAGCGCTTGTCTGATCGGTTACGACATCGGGGACAACGTTTCGCTCGATCAACTCCCAGTGCACTTCCGCCGCATTGCCGCAGAGGGCGATGGACTTTGGTTCCTTCTTCCCGATCGCTTCTTCGGCCATCTCGATGGCGTCATCGAGATCCCGAGCCGCGACATCGACCTGTTTTAATTGCAACCTTCTTTCGATCCGCCAAGGATCAACCTCTACCAAAAGTCCTACGCCGCCGTTGAACGTTATAGCCTGCGCCTGTGCACCGCCCATTTCTCCAAGTCCCGCCGTCAAGACAAGCCTTCCGGCCAGCGAATCCCATCCGTGCTTGCGTGCGAGTGATCCGAAAGTTTCATACGTCCCCTGCAGGATTCCCTGGGTGCCGATATAGATCCACGAACCTGCAGTCATTTGGCCGTACATCATAAGCCCGTCCCGCTCATATGTGTCGAACTGTTCCTGCGTTGCCCAGTGCGGGACGATATTCGTGTTGGCCAATAGCACGCGCGGTGCATCAGGATGGGACTTGAAAACTCCGACGGGCTTACCCGATTGGATCATCAGCGTCTCGTCCTCATTCAGCTCGCGTAAACACCGCAGTATCGCATCGAAAGATTCCCAGTTCCGCGCGGCTTTTCCGCGCCCGCCATATACGATCAGCTTCTCCGGATCGAACGCGACCTCCGGATCCAGATTGTTCTGGATCATGCGATACGCCGCTTCGATCAACCAGTTCTTGCAGGTCAGCTCCGTTCCTGTCGGAGCCTTAATAATTCGGCTCATAGATTCTTTCCGTTTCGACAAATACTTACGCTACAATCAGCCTGTTCGTTTGGCAAATTCAGCAGCGGATTCCGAGAGGTATCGATATGACATTTCGTATAACTGGACTAGCGCTCACTTTCGCATTGTTCTCATTAGGCGTGGGCGCACAGACGTCGGTAAAAAAGGATGAGCCGGTAGCGTCAACGTATGACGCTGAGCTTGCCAGAAAAGTAGGCGCCGATAAGAACGGGATGCGGTCGTATGTGCTTGCGATCCTTAAAACCGGACCAAAGGACGCTGAGGTACAAGGCGATGCCCGGAAGGCGGTTTTTAAGGGTCATTTCGATAACATGAATCGCCTTGCCAAAGAGGGGAAACTCGCTGTCGCCGGGCCGTTCAATGATCCGAACAAGATCTATCGTGGACTGTTCATCCTCGCAGTGTCGTCGGTCGAAGAAGCAAGAGCGTTGGCGGAAACCGATCCGACAGTGAAAGCCGGTGTGCTGGTGGTCGAATACGTTCCTTGGTTCGGCTCTGCTTCATTGATGCTGAGCAACGAGTTTCACAATAAGGTGGCCGAGAAGAAGTTTTAGCGCTGGGCTTTTCCGAATAGATTTTAGATTCTAACTTCTAGATTCGAGACAGTTCATCTAGAATCTAGACTCTCGAAACTAAAACCTATTCGGAGGACCATCCCACATGAGTTCCAGCATACTGGTCGAGAAATCGTACGCCTTCGCACTGAGAGTCGTTAGGCTCAGTCAACATTTGAACAACGAGAAAAAAGAATTCATTCTGTCGCGGAAAGTATTAGGTAGCGGAACGGCGATAGGCGCTCTTGTCGAGGAGGCTCGACAAGGTGAGGACCGGGCCGACTTCTCTCAGCGCCTTGGATTCGCCGCCAAAGAAGCTTTCAAGACAAACTACTGGCTCCGTCTCCTTCGCGATGCAGAGCACATAACTAATGATCAGGCATCGTCGCTGCTGTGCGATTGCGAAGAGCTTCAAAAAATGTTGATCGCTTCAAGGAAAACCATCGGTAATGCAGGCTAGCCTGATTATTCACAATATCGGTCAGCTAGTTACTTGCGCGTCATCGGACTTACCAAAACGCGGTACGGCGATGCTCGATGTTGGATCGATTGAAGATGGTGCGGTCGCGATCTTTGAAGGCAAGTTCGTTGGGGTTGGAAGTTCTGAGCATATTCTTCGCGAGTTCAAAGCTGAACAACTTCTTGATGCAAATGGGCTCGTGGCCTGTCCAGGCTTTGTCGATCCGCACACGCATATCGTTTTCGGCGGAGACAGGCTTGATGAGTTCGAATTAAAGATAAAGGGAACTGATTATCTCGATATACTCGCGGCCGGTGGCGGGATCATATCCACCGTTCGGAAGACTCGCGAGGCGACAGTCGAAGAACTGGTAGAAACAGCGTTCGTGCGTCTCGACAAGATGCTTGCGTGCGGAACTACGACGTGCGAGATCAAGACTGGGTATGGCCTGGATACCGAGACTGAATTGAAGATGCTCGATGTGATCGAACTGCTCGATAGTAGACACGCGATCGATATCGTGCCGCCATTTCTCGGGGCCCACGCGGTGCCACCTGAGTTCAAAGATAACGCCGATGGATATGTCGATCTTATCTGCAAAGAGATGCTGCCTCTGGCGTACGACCGGCTCTTTGCGCGTCGCTCCGGACTGACTGGCGGTCATAGGTTCTTTGCAGACGTCTTTTGTGAGAAAAATGCTTTCGACCTTGATCAAACGCGTCGTATTTTGAAAACTGCGAAAGATCTCGGATTCGGGATAAAAGCACACGTCGACGAATTTACGAATCTGGGGGGTAGCCGGCTCGCGATCGATATGGGTGCGACGTCGATCGATCATCTGGATGCGATCTCCGATGGAGAGATAGAACATCTCGCCCGATCGAACACCGTGGGTATCGTCACACCGACGGTTAATTTCAACTTCGGCAGTAGCGAGTTTGCCGATGCTCGGAAACTGATCGACGCAGGCTGTGTTGTTGCTCTTTCAACGGACTATAACCCCGGCTCGGCACCGTGTCCGTCGCAGCCGATGGCGATGGCGATTGCTTGCCGTTATCAAAAACTTTTGCCTTCGGAAGCTTTAAACGCCGCAACTATCAATGCCGCTTTCGCCGTCGGCTTGGGAAACAAAACAGGTTCTTTAGAAGTTGGAAAACAAGCCGACGTTTTGATTTTAGACACGGACGATTACCGGCAACTAGCTTATGAATTCGGCGGAAATTTGGTGGAAACAGTTATAAAAAGCGGAGAAAGATGTTAGGTTTTA
>JBKJOR010000157.1:0-2663 GCA_046595575.1 Pyrinomonadaceae bacterium
TGTCGCGATGGATTTCAAAGGCGAGCTCGCAGGAATGGTGACCACTAGCGGAGTTGCGTTCAAGATGCACGGCCGCGTCGGTGATTCACCGATCATCGGTGCAGGGTTGTTTGTCGATAACGACGTCGGGGCGGCGACTTCATCCGGCGTCGGCGAGGAGGTCATCCGCATTTGCGGCACCCACACCGTCGTCGAGCAGATGCGTGCCGGTCGAACTCCCGAACAGGCGTGCCGCGAAGCTATCAATCGGATCGTGAAACGAGATCCGGCGAAAGCGAAGGAGATCCAGATTGGTTTTCTGGCCCTGTCGAAAACTGGTGGGGTCGGCGCCTTCTCGATCGCAAAAGGGTTCACGTACGCTGTTACGAATTCGCTGCATCCAAAAGGAAAGGTGTTCGAGGCCAAGAGCTGGTTCTAAGCTCAGAGTGCGAGGTTCACCGCGTTTCGGTTGATCAATGCGATAAATCGCTTAACCCGATGAATCGCGCACTTCAAACGGCTTCGCCCGAATAAACATGAAAGTGTAGGTGCTTTGAATCCTGGTACTCGCCGATGTTGGTTAGCACTCGAGCCGCCCCTTTCTCGTTGACGGTGTCAGCAGCGACCCGCTTTACAACATCAAGCAGTTCACTCAGCAGATCGCTATCGGCTGTCAGCAGGGAATCGACATGCGTCTTGGGAATAACGACGATATGCGTTTCCCAGAACGGCCGCGTGTGATGATAAGCGAGGACAGTCTCGGTCTCGAATACTTTCTCGACCCGGGTCTTCCCTGAGAGCACTTCATCGCAATAGAAATCTTCCATCTGTCTTCGCGGAGTTCGTTTTCCGCTCACGTTGTTTCGGGTCGGTAGCGGTTTTAACAACCGGAATGTTAGTGTGATTTCGTGTGAACTAGTGGTTCCAGTTTCCCAGTTAGCGACCTTAAACCACTAACCCACACGAAAAAGAACACGAAACAAAAGCAATCAAGTTTTCCTTGCGACGACCACTATCGACACACCGAACGGAAAATTGAGATTCTTCAGCCAGAACCGTTCGGCCGAGAAGAGCTTTCCGAATATTCCGTTCAGAGCAGAGACGTTCACATTGTTCTCGGACTCGGGTTTGATCCCGGTTATTCGCATCAGCGTGCGGCCGGCGAGGATCGGGGCGAAGAATGTCCAGTTTGCGTAGGTCGCACGTTCGACGACGTAGCCGGCGTTTTGTAATCGCTCAACGATCTGTTTTTTCGTGTAGCGGATGCGGTGATTTGAAATATCGTCCTGCACGCCCCATAGCCACATGAACGCGGGCACGAAGACCAGCGAGTGGCCGCCGCTCTTCGTCACGCGGAGCATCTCTTTCAACCCGGCAATGTCGTCATCGAGATGCTCGATGACATCGAGTGCGGTCGTGACATCAAACGTCTCATCCGCGTAGGGCAGCGTCTCGGCCAGACCTTTTTCGACTTTTAGTCCTTTTTGCTTACAGAACTCCAACGCGTCATCCGAAACGTCTACGCCCTCAGCATCACCAAACTGCGCCAGCATCTCGAGGTTCGCACCAGTCCCACAGCCGACGTCAAGAATCCGCGCATTTTGGATTCCAGATGGCACCACCCCGTCCGCCGAAGCGGCGTCCACCCCTCCTAAGACAGGACGGGAGTTTTTTTGGATTATGCCTTTAAGGAATGTTTCGAGGATCGCCCTTCGACCGACAAACCACCAGTGCGAGTCCTCTACGCGATCCATGATCGCGTATGTGTGCTGCTGCATCTCTTGGGGAAGCGACGAATTCATTAAAAGTAGTTTGCCACAAAAGGCGGAAACCCGACCGGTAGGGAGGGTGTCTTTGTCCCGGGGCGGACACCCTCCCTACGGGTCGGGTTTCTTCCTATCGTTGCCGCAGACCGAGTAACTCGCTCGCCCGCGGACCGGGATCGACATCGAGCGTGAGACCGTAATTGTCCCGCAGGCGGCAGCCGATGCCTTCTTCATTTAAAAAGCATCCGCCGTCGCTTTCGCGTCCGAGTATCAAAAGCTGAAGGCCTTCTTCGATATACTCGTCGCGGGCGACGCACATCATGTACTCACCGGATGTCTTATGGGCCTCCCATTCGAGCTCGTAAAGCGTAGGATCGAACAGGCTGAGCGGATTCACATCCGAGTCGGAGAAACTCGCGATCGTTCGTGCAAAATCGTACGCGTGTCGGCCTTCGTGCACGAAGGTTCCTTCACATCCGCGCTGGCCTCCCGTGTCGATCGTTTCTTCGGCGATCGCGATGTAGATCTCGTCGAACGCTTCGCGAAGACTAAGTCGCTCGTCCTCGATGCGGTCGTTCGTATCCCCTGCATCGATCAATCCGGTGACGCCCGATGCGTTGATCTCGCTGACAGGCCTTACCCGAATAGTCATCTTCGAATCGAGCATCATCGTCGCGACTTCTCGATGCGCATCGTTACCCTGCTCGAGCATCGCTTCCAATGCATCCTCGATCGAACGTCGGTACTTTTTGTCGATACCGCTACCAAATTTCATAAGAAGTATTCGCCGCGGATTTTCGCGGATGACGCGGATAAACCAATTTGTTTCTGATCCGCGTTATCCGTGAAAATCCGCGGCTAAACTCTTCCGAACCCGCACCAGCTGTTCCGATTATGCCAAATCACGCTGACGTCCTC
>JBKJOR010000169.1:0-5673 GCA_046595575.1 Pyrinomonadaceae bacterium
CCGTCACGCATGTTCTCGATCTCATGCTGAACTCGGGCCGCGATAAGCCGGTACGCTTCGGTGTTCGGCACACCTTCGGTCATCTTGCGAAGCTCGTCGTATTCCAGAAAATGTCCGACCTTGGCTCCGACCTTCGCACCGATACTGCTGCCTTTCGGGATGATCGTCCCTTTCGGAAATGCCTGATACGTTCCCCAGATGTAGATTGGCAATATCCCGATCTTCTGATTTAGCGCGAGATAACCGATGATCGGTTTGAACTCGGCGATCTGTCCGCTATCCTGGCGTCCACCTTCGGGAAAGATCAGCGCATTGTAGCCTTCGTTAAGAATTCGCGTCACGTGTCGGAGTGATTGTCGCAGGCTGCCAGTTCTTTCGATCGGGACAAGCGTAGTGAAGTTGTTCATGTACGCGCGTTTGTACTTCGTATCGAACCAGTAATCCGCCGCCGCGACCGCAACCGTTTGATCGGCTACGCCGGGGCCGAGAGCTTTCTTCACTAACCCGGTGTCGATGTGCGACGTGTGGTTTGGTGCGACGATAAAATTAACATGCTGCGGCACGTTCGACTCGCCTTCGATACGCGTGTCGAGAACACCTTCGTACAACGTGTCCTGTGCAAAGCTAACGACGGCATTTCCGGCTCGTCGGATGACCGACGGGATCACGATATCCTCGTCATCTTTCTTTTCTTCGGCCTTTGGTTCGTCGACTAGCTTCTTTGATCTATCTACACGCTGGACGGCGGTCAGCAGCTCACGCACAGTTTGCACTTCATTCAAAGTGTCCGGCGACAGGATGCGGCCGCCCGCATCTTCGACCGCCCCCTGCAGCTCGACGAACATCAGCGAGTCGAAACCGAGGTCGGCCAGTTTATCCTCGATCGCGATGTCGGACAGCGGCCGATTAGACACCGTCGCAACGATCTTGCGGATCCAAAGCGCATTGTCGTCGCCTTTAGATTCGGCGACCGATTTCGTTCGTGTCTTTGAACGCTCGTCGAGACTCTGGAGCATCTCGACAACCTCGGGACGCTTTACCTTTCTGGTAGCGGTTCGCGGCAATTCGAATGGCGTGATATGTAGGATCTTCACCCGCTTGAAAAACGGCAAGCTAGCCGAGACTTCGCGAAAATGATCCTCGACCTTTTTGTTGACCTCAGCCCGGGATAGTGCAATGTCGTATTCATAATCGGGCACGACAAGCGACGAGATCTTTTCACCTCCGTCGTCGTCCGGCAAACCGACGACGCTCAGCTCCTTTATGAAACCGGATTTGCCGTAAGCATCTTCGATCTCGTCTGGATAAATGTTCTTCCCGTTCGAATCGATGATGACGTCTTTCGAGCGGCCGACGATAAATAGGTTTCCGTCATCGTCCAGTTTTCCGAGATCACCTGTCTTCAGCCACCTATCTTGAAGGACGGCCTCGGTGGCTTCGTCGTTGTTGTAATAGCCGAGCATCACGTTCTGACCTCGAGCCAGCACTTCTCCGACGCCGTTATCGTCCGGTTTGTCGATCTTTACCTCGACGCCCGGAAGCGGCTTTCCAACGCTGCCCCGGAGCAATTTGTTTCCGGGACGGGCGACAGTCAACACCGGCGAACTTTCTGTAAGGCCGTAACCTTCGAGCACCGTAAACCCCAGACCATGTAAATCTTTCTGTACCTTTTCACTTAATGCGGAGCCGCCCGAGATCAGGTAGCGCATGTTGCCGCCCATACCTTGATGGATCGGGAAGAAGACGATCGGGCCTAGATTGAATGGCGTGTTGTCACGGATCCAGGCGTTGAATTCAATAACGTTGTCGGCTAGATCGGCGATCCAATCGCCGCGTTCGCGGAGCCGAGTCTTGATTCGCCTGTGCAGCATTTCCCATAGCGCCGGAACGCCGACCATCCCAGTGACGTGGCCGTTCTCGATCGCGTGCGAAAGCTCTTCGGCGGAGAGTTCGTCAAGATAGGTGATCTGAGTTCCGTTCGAAAACGGTGTCAGGAAGCCGGCCGAAAATTCGAACGTGTGATGCATCGGCAGAACGGACAAGACCCCGTCGGTCAGGTCCATGTCGAGTACGCTCGACAGCATCGAGATCATGTTCGTGAAATTCTTATGCGAGAGCATCACGGCCTTCGGTTTGCCGGTCGTGCCGGACGTGAAGATAAGCGACGCTACCGAGTTGGACAGTATCTTCGCGGGTAGCAGCGCGTTCCGTTTCGCTTCTTCGGTCTCGGTCGGCATCTCGAATACTTCATCGAACGTCCACACCTTCGGATTTTGGATTTTGTATTTTGGATTTTGGATTGAGTCACCGTCTTCGGCGAACCGGGTGTTTTTCTTAGACTCCCCTCCTGTCCCAGGAGGGGTGGCAGCCGCTTCGGCTGACGGGGTGGTGTTCTTAAACTCCCCTCCTGTCCTAGGAGGGGTGGCAGCCGCTTCGGCTGACGGGGTGGTGCGTAAAGCCTCGGCAAGTTTCTCCGCCAACTCCGGATTCTCTTCCGCCAGCTTCGGACTGATGACGATCGCCGATGCCTCACCCGCACGAGCAAAGTTTATGATCTCCTCCACCGAGCTTGCCGGATCTATCGGTATCGCAGTAGCACCGGCTTTCAAGATCCCGAAATAGGTCATTCCCCACTCCGGCATGTTGTTCGAAAAAAGAATTACTCGATCGTTGTGCTGAATTCCTTTCGCGGCGAAAAACCCGGCCGCGCGTAATGTCAGCTCGCGAACGTCCTCGAATGTATACTGCTCCTTCCGCCCGTTCCGCTCGATCCGCATCGCGACACGCGTTGGGAAACGCTTCGTCGAAGTGTCGAACAGGTCGAGCAGGTCTTTGTATGTGTAAGACCGCCTCTCCTGGAGCTTCAGATCCTCTTCCAACTGCGGCAGAACCCATTTCCGCATTCCCGGGAAATGGACGTTCAGCCAGTAGTCGTACCAGTCGAGTCTCTCCGGATACCACGGCAGCAGATGCTTTTCCTTGTCCTTGATCAACGCATGAAGCGCCCGAACATTGTCAGAGCGATAAAGATATTCGTTATCGATCATGAACGGCTTGAACATAGCAAACGCGTCCATCGTCTCCTTGGTCGTCCGTTCAAAATTGTCGACCGATTTACGCAGGTCGGAGACGATATTGCCGATACGTCCGCCGCCCCAACGAGGTGAGGCTTTATCGAGAAGCTTGTCGGCTCGCTTCGCGAGCTTGTTCAGCATCGGTGCCGACGCGAGCTCGTAAGTTCGCTGCTTTACCGTTTGCGTCTCGACCATACCGGCGAGTTTATTCGCGAGCTTGTTACCGGTTTCTTTGTCTTCAAAATGCTGACGCTTGTACAACCCGACCAGTCCAACGATCCGCTTCATATCGTTCGGATTGGAGTCACCCGACGACGCCTGGAACACCAACGGCGGATTGTCGTCGACCAATGCGTTCATTGCCGCCGCAAGTATCACGCCGGCGACCATATCAACCGGGATGACATCGAGCACCAACTTTTCGTTTACGGGAATTATCGGCTGACCGCGCAGTGCGATCAGGATCAACGGCGCGGTTGTCGTAAAGCCCTCGTTCCAGCCGGGAAACGGATATGCTTGCGACGATTCTACGATCGAGGGACGAACAAGCGTCTTTACGATATCGTCCTGCTGAGCGATTATCTGCTCGGCAAGCGATTTCGAATATGTGTAGATATTCGTCCAGCCCCAATACTCGGCGCGTTCAGCTCCGAGCTCGGTTGTCCGCTCGCGGACCCACATCTTGCGTTCGCGAAAGATCGCCGACTTCAGCTCCGACTCGTCGTCGGGATCACGGCCTTCTTCGATAAAGCGGCATCGTGCAAGCTCGCGAAACTTCGCGGCCTGGACGGCGTCATCCGCTTCCTGCCGTGCCTGTTCGCTCAGACGCGCACAATCTTCGACTTCGCGGTTTACGTCAAAGACTGTGCCCTTCAATTCTTCTTTACGCGGAAAATACCCGACGACCGGTTCGTTCTCCCAGATGGCCCCGTTGCGCTTGCCCGCGACGAAACAGGTAGAGACATGGACGAGACGCGGCTTCTTCATCATCCGCGCCATCTTGATTATGTTGTTGGATCCGACGACGTTCGTGCGTAACGCGGTTTCAAGCGGCGGATTGAACGTCACATTACCGGCACCATTGATTATGATGTCGGTGTCCTGCATTATTTTCCGCGCTTCCTTTTCTTCCAGCCCGAGAAGTTCATTCCCGACATCGCCGTTTACAGGGACGACCTTAGCTTTTATGAACTCCTCGAAACCGTCGCCGTACTTTTCGCGCAGCGGATCGAAGGTCGGGCTCGTGACGATGGTCGTCCAGAAGCGTGTGTTCGATTCGTTCTGGTCCCGCGCTCGAACGGTCATGTAGACCTTTCCGACGTCCGGAAAGTTATTGAGGAACATCGACAGCGTGACCTTCCCGACGAACCCGGTTCCGCCGATGAAGAAGATATTTTTGCCTTTGAATATTTCTGTAGGTGAAAGTTTCATTACTTATAACTCGTGGGTTGATTACCCGCATTGGTCGACATTGCCGAAATGTTCGGGTTGGCGACTCCAGCCGATCTGGCCCTTTCGGTTTTTTACCTTGACCCACCAAACCGCCTTCGCTTCGCGAATGGTTTTGTATGTCGACTCGTCGTAAGGATCACCTTGGAATATGCGACCCTTGAACCAGATCTTGCTAAAGCCTTCGCCTAGGTTGGTAAGCAGGAATAATTGGTCGCCAGACCTTAGGGACACATTCGCGAGCGTCGTTTTCTTTAACACCCGAACAATTCCCGGCTGGGTTGTTATGACCACGCCGGTCACGCCCTGTACTTTTTCGCCCGCCTTCAATCGAAAGCTGACTGGAGCGGTGTCCTTCATCGCCGATCTGATAAGCGTAGGCTTGACCACGTCCCATCGTCGATAGGTACAGCACTCAAACGGGCATGCACCCTTATCAATGTAGGGAACGGGTGGCCGACCGCGTTGACCGACAGCGGCGGAGGCCAAAACCCCTACTAAGACGAAAAGACAAAGAGCAGTTTTTCTTGTCATGTCTTTCAACAGTCCATTCATACGCCGCCCTCAATACATGGCGTGAGGGGATGCCAGTCAAGCTAGCCCAGTCCTCGTCGCGTAGCGACGGCACGAATTTAGCCGTGGGCCTTAGCCCACGGAACACCGCATCAATCCGCACCCGCCGCGTCAGCGGCGGTCGAACAATTCGTGCGCCGCTACGCGGCGCGACAGTATTTTCAACCCACCGTGGCCTCAAGGCCACGGCTAAATTCGATTGGCCGCAACGCGGCAAAAACCTAGAATCTAACTTTTCATCTAAGCCCGCTCGAAAGCTCCGCGGCAAAACTCAGAATCCAACTCTTCGTCTACCCTCGTGTCGCCCATACTTCCAAATACTCGCTCTCAACCCGGGTCGTCCCATCCGTCGCCTGATTTGCCGAAGTCCACAGCGCGACAAGATCCGATCGCAATGCTGCTTGGCCATTTTCATCGAGGGCCTCAAACGCTTTCTGCGTCGGGCCGAAGTATTTTCGAAAATGCTCGACGACCTCCTCAGGACTGAAGGGGTAGGTAAACAAAATCTTCCGACGCTCCAGTTTCAAATCCGATATTCCGTTAGCCAACCTCTCGCGTGCCGTGTCCTCACTTCCCC
>JBKJOR010000173.1:0-4227 GCA_046595575.1 Pyrinomonadaceae bacterium
AAACGGACCGCGGCCGCGATCAAAGTCTCGGTTTCGCCTATCTTTTCAACAGGTTCGAGGGTGGATCCATCAACGATCGAGACATAGTCGACTGCCGCGAGGGGTTCGTCGGCGATACGGTTCTGCACTATTCCGATCAACTTTGCGGCATTTCGTTCGCCCTGTCGGAAAGCGAGTTTCGCCTCGCGAAGGGCGGCGAAGATCACCGAAGCTTTCTCGCGTTCGTCCGCAGACAATATCCGGTTTCTCGACGAGAGTGCGAGCCCGGATTCTTCACGAACCGTCGGTACAACTACGATTTCCGTCTCGAATCCAAGATCGATCGTCATCCGCTTTATGACAGCTACTTGCTGCGCGTCCTTTTGTCCGAAGAATGCGAGGTCCGGACGGACGGCGTTGAAGAGTATCGTCACGACGGTCGCGACTCCTCGAAAATGGCCCGGGCGTGACGCCCCCTCAAGGCCCTCGGAAATGCCCTCGACGTAGACGTACGTTGAAAATCCCTTCGGATAGATCTCCGCGTCCTCGGGAGCGAAAATATAATCGACCTCGTATTCGGCGAGCATTGCCGCGTCGCCAGTAAGGTCTCTCGGATATCGCTCGAGGTCGCCCCCGTCGTTGAACTGCGCAGGATTTACAAAGATAGAAACGATAACGATGTCAGACGCGGCCCGAGCTTCTTTTACCAGCGCGACATGCCCTTCGTGCAGGGCTCCCATCGTCGGGACAAACGCGATCGTCTTGTTCTCTCGGCGCAACTTGCGAGCGATCGAGGCCATGCGCTGCCGTCGGTTGATGATCTCCATAGGATCAGCTGGAAGACTTTGCCGATTGGGGCTCTTCGAGTTTTACATCCTCGGGCATGCCGTACGACTCGGCTTCACTCGGATAATTTCCGGATCTCACGTCGTCCATCCATTTCGTGATAGCGTCGGTTATAACTTGGCTGACGTTAGCGTACTGTCGAACAAATCGAGGCTGACGGCCAAACGTAAAGCCGATCAGATCGTGGAGGACGAGCACTTGTATGTCGCACGAGCTGCCTGCTCCGATCCCGATCGTGGAGATAGTTAATTCATTGGTTACGATCTCGGCAACCTCGCGCGGGACTAGCTCGAGAACGATCGAGAACGCGCCGGCTTCTTCAAGCATCTTCGCATCGTCGATCAGGATCTTCGCCGCATCCGCCGTCTTTGCCTGAACACGGTATCCGCCCATCTTGTGAACCGATTGTGGGGTCAGCCCGACGTGTGCCACTACGGGGATCTCTTCGTCGACGAGGCGTTTTACTAACCCGACACGATTCCGTCCGCCCTCGAGCTTGACCGCCTCAGCTCCTCCGTCCTTCATCAGCCGGAGCGCGTTGCGGACCGCTTCGTTATCACCCGTGTGAAAACTTCCGTACGGCATATCGGCGACGATCAGGGCTCGGCTCGATCCGCGCTTTACCGCCTTCGTCGCCGAGCAGATCTCATCAAGCGTGACCGGGATAGTATTTCCGTAGCCGTGAATGACGTTGCCCATGCTGTCACCCACCAGGATTATGTCGACGCCGGCCTCGTCCACTATCCGCGCAGTGGGATAATCATAGGCGGTCAGGCAAACGAGCTTCTCGCCTTTTTCCTTCGCCGCACGAAGTGCCGGGACGTAGATCTTTTCAGGTTTATCGGGTTTTAAATAGGCCATAAAACGTTTTCAGCATAGACCTTTGCACAATCCAAGTCTAGTGGTTGTGATTTCCTTCCGACCCGTTCGAAGAGAAGGCATTCCAACGCGTGACAGCCGACCGGTCGGCCGATTCTGAGAGCAGGGTCCTGATGTTCTTCTGAAGGATGGGATGAACGAAAGACGGGGCGATCTCGCACATTGGCACCAGGACAAAATTGCGAAGATGCAGGCGCGGATGCGGCAGCGTGAGGAATTCCGTATCGGTTTGCTCGTGATTGTAGAAAAGAAGGTCGAGATCGATCGTGCGGGGCTTTTTGAGAGACTTATCTTTTCGTCCGAGCAGGTACTCGATCCGAAGCATGCGGGCCATCATCTGCGACGGGGAGATGCTTTCGCAATGCAGCTCGGCGACCATGTTTAAAAAGTTGGTCTCGCTTTCAATCTCGACGGGCTCGGTCTCGTAGACGCCTGAAAGTTTGGTCACGGTGAAGCTGGCTTCCATCAACCCGCGGACGGCGAGCAGCAGATTGCCGGCCCTATCTCCCAGATTAGAGCCGATGCCCACATAAGCTGTGATTGTTTCGGTGTCCAAGCGACTAAATAATAAGATTCTTTTCGGTCCTGTAACAACTGCTGGTTGGCAAGGAAGCATTCCTTTAGCCGATTACACAATAACTATTTTTGAAATTACGTTGTGGAACACGCTCGAGCAAACTGTAGTTATTTACAATTCCAACTTTCGATGTTTCAATAGTCTCAGGTCGAAAGATCAAATCCAGTAGTGTTTTCCAGATTTGAAAACATTCGGGCGGGTAGCCGGTGTGACCCGTCTTGACAAAAATCTCACGCCTCAAGCGATGCCAAGAAGAAAGTACCGACACAGCCAGCGGTTTGACTCTCAGGCCAGCCGTTCTCACGAAGAGTACCTACTTTCCCAACCTGCACAAATAACTACGCGTACCGAACTTCTGCGACTTATTCGCGGCGGGGAAGACACATATCTCGAGCTCAAGGTCCGGCTCTCGAATTCGGAAAAGATCACGCAGGGAATCGTTGCCCTTGCTAACACGAATGGCGGAACTATCGTCTTTGGCGTGAATGATCAGCTTCGCATCGAGGGCGTCGCAAATCCGGAATGGGTCCAGGAAGAGCTGACGCGGATTTGCCGTGAAGAAATAGTGCCGTCGATCACGCCGTTGATCGACAACGTCGCCTTCGACAGTGGGAAGAGGATCGTCGCGCTCGACGTGCAGCCGCGACGCAAGCCTTATCGCACGCGAGACGGGCGATTTTACATGCGCTTTGGCGCCGAGAAACGCGAAGTGTCGCGTGAACAGCTCTCAATGTGGCTCGACGAGATAAGGCCGCTCGGTTACGAAAACCTTCCGCTTTTCACGGCCGACGAAAAAGACTTCGATGACGGATTACTGTGGACATTTGCGGGGGCGTTCGAAGATGTGAGTCCGACAATCAACCTTTATCAGACCGTGGATTTCCTGAAGAAAGATTTGATCCTTGCCGTCGGCGGTCCGGACGAATTCTTTCCGACGGTGGCGGCATTGACGCTATTCGGGAAGGACGAGCGGGTGCAGGAGTTGTTCCCGCGTTCGTTAGTTACGGTCGCTCGTTACTCGGGCGATAACGGTGGTTCGCAGCTTGTTGAGCGGCAGGAAATAAAAGGAAACTTGCATACGCAGTATGAGGCGGTGCTTGGATTTGTCGAACGGTATTGCGATCTCGCGAAGGAGAAACCGCGAAAGTCGCTCCATCTTGTAGGATCGCCGATCGCGGCTCGTTCGACGTATCACGTCTACGCCATCCGCGAGGCGGTCGCGAATGCGCTGATCCACCGCGACTTTGCGCTTCGCGACATCCCAACGCGGATCACCATCCACGATAATTTTATTGAGATCGTAAACGCCCGCCGCACGTTGGGATTTGTCCCGCCCGCCTTCCGTGCTATCCGATACGGAATTACGCAGCGGCTGAATCCGCAGATCGCTTCGATCTTCAGCCGACGCGAGTATGGTACGAGTGTTCCGCGTGGCGGCCTGCCGATGATCTTGAAACAATGCGAACGCATCGCCGGAAAACGCGCCGAGCTCTACACCGCGAACGACGAATTCAAATTGAAGATGTACGGGGTGTAGGTCGACCTGGTTTTCTCGCAGGTTAGTTTCGTGACGTTTGGTTAGTGTGGTTTCGTGTGAGTTCTTGGTTCCAGTCCTCTAACTGAGTAAGAAGGAACCACGAACTCACACGAACTCACACGAACTCACACGAAATCGCACGAAGAGAATCGCGTCTCAATCGGGTTGGGTCTGAGACTGTTTCGTAATGCCGAAAAAGGAAGGGGCTCCGCCCGAACAGCCGCAATACACCAACAGACTCTACGGTGTGATCACCCTTGCAACGGCGGTCGCCTATTACCTTTCCAATCCCAAACCTCAAGGCTATTACGACTATACATTTCGTGTCGCGGCGAACATGCTCGGCGGCAGCGTGGCGTTCACCGAGAAACAGCCGGCGTGGCTGAACGAGTTCGTGCCATTCGAAGGA
>JBKJOR010000243.1:0-5118 GCA_046595575.1 Pyrinomonadaceae bacterium
ATCTGAGCGTCCGAACCACGAGCACCTGAGTCGGCCATCACGAGGATCGGATTGAGTTCCTTTCGCTCGGCCTCGCGTGTGTGCATCGCCTTGAACATGGCTTTTGCAACTTCGTCCGTTACCTCGGACCAGATCGCCGTCACCTTGTTCTCACGTTCCATGTTCGTCATGGTCGCGTCTTCGTACTGCTTCTGCAGCTTGTCTACTTCTTTACGCGCCCGTTCGATAATGTCCTTCTTGGTCGGCGGCGTCACCATGTCGTCAATACCGATCGACATTCCGGACTTGGTCGCATACAGGAAGCCCATCGTCTTGAGGTCGTCGAGCAGAAGCACCGTCGCTTCGTGTCCGAGCTTCAGATGACAGTAGCTGACCAACGACTGCAAACCCTTCTTCTTAAGCGTTCCGTTTACAAACGGGAGGCCGTCCCGGGTTAGGCGTTCGTTCAGAATTACGCGGCCGGCAGTTGTGTCGATCACACGCTCCACATTTTCGCGAACCGTAGCACGCATCACGTCCTGATTGTGGTGTTCGAGTGCGAGGTCAAGCAGATCGCCCTTCCAACGCAAACGGATCTTCGTCTGCGTCTCTATCACTTCGGCATCGAGTGCGAGCAGTACGTCATCGATCGAACCGAACGCCTTGCCATCGCCCTTCATTTCGTCGCGCCCGAGCGTCAGGTAATAGCACCCGAGCACGATGTCCTGCGACGGTACCGTGATCGGCTGGCCGCTTGCAGGTGAAAGAAGGTTGTTCGAAGCCAGCATAAGAACGCTTGCTTCGATCTGCGCTTCGGCCGACAGTGGAATATGCACCGCCATCTGATCACCGTCAAAGTCCGCGTTGAAAGCCGTACAGACGAGTGGGTGGATCTTGATCGCTTTACCCTCGACCAACACCGGCTCGAATGCCTGAATGCCGAGGCGATGAAGCGTCGGTGCCCGGTTCAATAGGACCGGGTGTTCGCGAATCACTTCTTCGAGAATGTCCCAGACGATCGGCTCTTGCCGTTCAACCATTTCACGGGCCTGTTTGATCGTCGCTGCGTGTGAGTCTTTTTCAAGCTTGTTATAGATGAAGGGCTTGAATAGCTCGAGCGCCATCTTCTTCGGCAAACCGCACTGGTGCAGTTTCAATTCCGGACCGACAACGATGACCGAACGTCCCGAATAATCGACACGTTTTCCAAGTAGATTCTGACGAAAACGTCCCTGCTTACCCTTGAGGGTTCCCGACAAGGATTTCAGCGGACGGTTGTTTGCTCCGCGAAGCACACGGCCGCGGCGTCCGTTGTCGAACAGAGCATCCCCCGCTTCCTGCAGCATTCTCTTTTCGTTTCGAACAATGACTTCAGGAGCCCGAAGCTCGATGAGTTTCTTCAGACGGTTGTTGCGGTTGATAACGCGGCGATAAAGATCGTTAAGATCTGACGTCGCGAATCGGCCGCCGTCCAAAGGCACTAGAGGACGAAGCTCCGGCGGAATTACCGGGATCACGTCGAGGATCATCCATTCCGGATTATTACCCGAACGCGAGAACGAGTTCGAAACCTTCAGGCGCTTCGAATACTTCAGCTTCTTCTGCTGTGACGTCTCGTCCTTCATCTTTGCGCGAAGCTCTTCGACCAGCTCCGGAACGTTGATCTTCATCAACAATTCTTTAATCGCTTCGGCACCCATCTTCGCGACGAACTGATTCGGATAATCGCGCGACAGTTCGCGAAAGCGCTCGTCGGTGAGCAGCTCTTTCACCTTTAGATCAGGCACGTCGCCCTCGTCGATCACGATGTAGGTTTCGAAGTAGAGGATCTTTTCGAGATCGCGCAGAGTGATATCGAGCAGATGTCCAATACGCGACGGCAGTCCCTTGAAGAACCAGACGTGGGAACACGGGCTTGCGAGCTCAATGTGTCCCAGACGCTCGCGTCGGACTTTGCTTTGCGTAACTTCGACGCCGCACTTGTCGCAGATAACGCCGCGGTGTTTCATCCGCTTATATTTTCCGCACAGACATTCCCAGTCGGAAACCGGCCCGAATATGCGGGCACAGAACAGACCATCACGCTCCGGCTTAAAGGTGCGGTAGTTGATCGTTTCCGGTTTGGTCACCTCTCCGTGCGACCACGAACGAATTTTCTCAGGCGAGGCTAGTGAAATTCGGATAGCTTCGTAATTCGTGGTCAGTTGTGTTTTGTTCTCGTTATTAAATCGAAACATGTTTCTCCATTTTGGATTTTAGATTTTGGATTTTGGATTCTTTGAAACCGATGTTCTCTAGATCCGAAATCCAAATTCAAAATCGTCTTTTTAGACTCGGACTCTGGATTCTGGCGAAGCTGGCTTCAATCCAAAATCCAAAATCCAAAATCCAAAATTGACTAATCAACTCCTACGATCGCATCTACGCCGGCGGCCACTTCCTCAGGGTCGATCTCATCTTCCTGGATAAGCTCGACGTCCAGACAGAGCGACTGCAGCTCGCGGACCAACACGTTGAACGATTCGGGAATACCCGGCTCGAAGTTAGAGACACCCTTGACGATCGTTTCGTAGATCTTCGAACGACCGGCCACATCGTCGGATTTGCATGTCAGCAGTTCCTGCAGGATGTGCGCCGCACCGTAGGCTTCAAGTGCCCAAACCTCCATCTCTCCGAACCGCTGTCCGCCGAACTGTGCTTTACCACCGACCGGCTGCTGCGTGATCAGCGAGTACGGCCCGATCGAGCGGGCGTGGATCTTATCGTCGACAAGGTGCGACAGCTTGAGCATGTAGATGTAACCGACGGTTACTTTCTGCTCGAACTGGTCGCCGGTCAAACCGTCATACAGACGGGTTTTGCCCGAGGGGCCGACCGATGGCGGCAGACCTAGTTCGTCGTACTTGGCATTCGCCTGATGGATATACTCCTTGATCTCTTTTTCGCTTGCCCCGTCAAAGACAGGAGTTGCGAAGTGCAAACCAAGAACTCGTGCGGCCCAGCCGAGATGAGTCTCAAGGATCTGACCGACGTTCATACGGGATGGTACGCCGAGCGGATTCAGCACGATCTCGACCGGTGTTCCGTCCGGTAGATACGGCATATCCTCTTCCGGCAGAATGCGTGCAATAACACCCTTGTTACCGTGGCGTCCGGCCATTTTGTCCCCGACCGAAAGCTTGCGCTTCATCGCGACAAAGACTTTGACCATTTTGATCACTCCCGGTGGGAGCTCGTCGCCCTGCTTGAGCTTCGTGATCTTCTCGTCGTAAATGTCGGAGAGAATATTGATCTGCCTGTCCGTTCGCTGTTCGTATTCCTTGACCTCGGCCGATACGTCGATAGATCCGGCAGAAACCTCGATCTTTCTCAGCAGCCTCGGGTCAAGCTCCTTCATCATCTCGCGGGAGAGAGTCTCACCCTTTTTGTGGATGACGTCCTTGCCGTCCTTAAGATCGTTGGTCAGCTTCCGACGGTCGAATAACTCGTAAATGCGCTCGTTACGCTGTTCCTGCAAAATACGGATCTCGTCCTCGAGATCGCGTCGAAGCGATTCTTCCTGCATTCCCTCGATGTCGAGGCTTCGCTCGTCCTTGTCCTGCCCTTTACGAGTAAAGACTTGAACATCGACGACAGTACCGTCGATTCCGGGCGGGCAGGTCAGCGAAGCGTCCTTGACGTCGCCGGCCTTCTCACCAAAGATCGCCCTCAGCAATTTCTCTTCCGCGGTCAATTGCGTCTCGCCCTTCGGCGTCACTTTTCCGACCAGGATCGAGCCGGGCTTGACCTGTGCGCCGATGCGAATGATGCCCGACTCATCGAGATCGCGGAGCATGTTCTCACCGATGTTCGGGATATCACGTGTGATCTCTTCCGAGCCAAGCTTCGTGTCGCGTGCCTCGATCTCAAGCTCTTCGATATGGATCGACGTGTAATAGTCGTCCTTAACGAGCCGCTCGGAAACCAGGATCGCGTCCTCGAAGTTGTAACCGCGCCATGGCATGAAGGCCACAAGAACGTTACGGCCGAGAGCAAGTTCGCCACGATCGGTACAAGGTCCGTCAGCCATTACCTGCCCTTTCGTTACATGTTCGCCCACACCAACGATCGGCCGCTGATTTATACAAGTGTTCTGGTTCGAACGCTTGAACTTGACCAGCGAATAAATGTCCGCCGTAACCTCGCGCGAGATCGTGCCGTCGACCCGATGATCGGCCTTGACGATAATGCGTTCCGAGTCGACGTAATCGACGACGCCGTTTCGTTTCGCGATAACGACCGCACCCGAGTCGCGTGCTGCGATCTTCTCCATTCCGGTTCCGACATACGGCGACTCGGCACGCAGAAGCGGGACGGACTGACGCTGCATGTTCGAACCCATTAGGGCACGGTTAGCATCATCGTTTTCGAGGAACGGAATCAGGCTGGCAGCCACCGAGACGAGCTGTTTCGGTGAAACATCCATGTACTGAATGTCGGCACGGTCTGCGGTGATGAACTCACCCTTTTGCCGTGCTGCATTTCGTTCCTTTACGATGAAACCTTTCTCGTCCAGCTCGATGTTAGCCTGACCGATGATCCACTTGTCCTCCTCCCACGCCGTAAGGTAGAACGGAAACGGCTCGAATTCGGCTTCCTTGCCGCCTTCCTTCGCAACCTTCTTGTTAGCCTTTTCGACATCTTCGGTCGGAACGTGTTGCCGCGGTTTGAACTTCGTGTCACCGCCGTTATGGATCTTGACGTACTCAATGACGCGTCCATCTTCAACCTTCCGGTACGGTGATTCGATAAATCCAAACTCATTGATCCGCGCAAAGCACGAGAGCGACGATATGAGACCGATGTTCGGACCTTCAGGTGTCTCGATCGGGCAGATGCGCCCGTAGTGGGTCGGATGCACGTCGCGAACCTCAAATCCGGCACGCTCACGCGACAGTCCGCCCGGCCCGAGGGCCGACAGGCGACGTTTATGCGTGATCTCCGAGAGCGGATTCGTTTGGTCCATGAACTGCGACAGTTGGGATGAACCGAAAAATTCACGGACGGCTGCAGTAACCGGCTTTGCGTTGACCAGATCGCGCGGCATCGTAGTGAACATGTCTTGTTGGATCGACATCTTCTCTTTGATCGCCCGTTCCA
>JBKJOR010000310.1:0-3681 GCA_046595575.1 Pyrinomonadaceae bacterium
GCCTTGCTAGGGGCGCCACCAAAGAACTGACCGATTCCAAAAAAGACTGGATCGTCACCGGCACGGTATACGTTTTTGGCAAGTTTAAGAAATTTGGATTTAGCTTCAAACGCGTCGTTCCGGTTAAGATCGACATCAAGATCAAAAATCTACTACGCTGACCTACTCGCACAGATCATAGTTACGTTTTTGGCGCATTTTGCGTTAAAATTGACGTTTACCGTGAGGGCATTCATAACAAAGTGAGCGATAAGACAACAAATTTCAGCGCGTTTATTAAAGAGAGTTTTGGCTCCAACGCCACATACGTTGAGGGCCTTTTGTCCCGGTATAAGGCCGACCCCAAACTGGTCGACGAATCCTGGCAAGCTTATTTCGGCGACCTGTTGGACGGCGGATCGCCGACCGCAGAGGCGATCACGGTAAAAGTCGAGCCTACCGTTCCTGTGGCAGAGGCTCCGGCTCAGCCTAAACCGCCCATCGCCATTCCGCTCGCCGCCGACACGGAATCGCGTCCGATCACCGGTGTCGCGAAGAAGATCGTCGAGAACATGGAACAGAGCCTGACGGTTCCAACCGCGACGAGTTTTCGCACAATTCCGGTCAAGATACTCGAAGAGAACCGCCGCATCATCAATGAACACCTGGCGTTGCAGGGCAAAGGCAAGGTGTCGTTCACGCACATAATCGCTTGGGCGATCATTCAGGCGGTCAAGGCTTACCCGAATCTGAATGTCGGTTTCGGCGTCGTTAATGGCGTCCCTTCACGGCTTGAGCGTGACGACATCAATCTCGGCATCGCTATCGATATCGAGAAAAAAGACGGTTCGCGAAACCTGCTTGTACCTAATATCAAGGGTACGAACGCAATGAATTTCGCCGAGTTTTTTGCGGGCTACAATGAAACGGTCAAAAAAGCGCGCGACGGCAAGCTCGAGATCGCTGATTTTCAAGGCACGACAATTTCGCTGACAAATCCAGGGACGATCGGCACCGCCGCTTCTAACCCGCGTCTGATGTCAGGCCAGAGTGCGATCATCGCGACGGGCGCGATCGAATATGCGGCCGAGTATCAGGCGATGACCGCGGGTGCGTTGAGTCAGCTCGGGATCAGCAAGACGATGACGATCACCAGCACTTACGATCATCGTGTAATCCAAGGCGCCGAGAGCGGACTTTTCCTCGCCCGCATTCACGAATTCCTTATCGGCCAGCATGGCTTCTATGACTCGATCTTCAAGGATCTCGAGATAAACATTGCGCCGCTTCGCTGGGCCGAGGATTACAATCCGTCTCTGCTCGGCGGCGATCGATTTACGGAGCAGGCTGAAAAGCAAGCGAACGTGCTGCAACTGATCAACGCTTATCGGATTCGCGGCCATCTGCTGGCGGACATCGATCCGCTGAACATGACGTCCCATCAGACGGCAGATCTCGATCTCGAGAATTTCGGCTTGACGATCTGGGACCTTGACCGGGAATTCATCACCGGGGGTCTCCACGGCGAAAAGACCGCGACGCTTCGGAGGATCCTCGATATTCTGCGGAAAGCTTATACGGGAAAGGTCGGTATCGAGTATCGGCACATTCAGAGCAAAGAAGAAAAGGAATGGATACGTGCAAAGGTGCGGGAACATTTCGTCGACACGGAACCGCTGAAAACCGAGCTTCGAAAAGAGCTTTTGCAAAAGCTGATCGAGGCTGAGCAGTTCGAACAGTTCCTGCATAAGAAATATCTCGGGCAAAAGCGTTTCTCGCTTGAGGGCTGCGAGACGGTCATCCCGATGCTGGATCAGCTTGTTGAAGGCGCATCAGAGCGCGGAGTCGACGAGATATACATGGGCATGGCCCATCGAGGACGCCTGAACGTGCTGACTAATATCGTCGGTGACGCTGCAAAAGGCGATATGGCGGAGCGCATCTTTACGGTTTTCGAGGGGACGTCGCATCCTGACTTCCCCGCCGATGAAGGCGACGTCAAATATCATCAAGGCGCGGTCGGCAATAAAACGACCAGGAACGGACGCGCGATCAAGATCCAGCTTTCGTGTAATCCCAGCCATCTCGAATTCGTTAACCCGGTCGTTGAGGGTATGGCCCGGGCGCGACAGGATGATTTCCGGAATGGAGAAGAGCACACGCGGGAGGAGGCTTACCTCAAAGTGCTCCCGGTCCTGCTGCATGGCGACGCGGCGTTCGCGGGTCAGGGCATCGTAATGGAGACACTGCAACTCGCCAGCCTGCCGGGTTACCGGACGGGCGGCACGATCCATATTGTGATCAATAATCAGATCGGATTTACGACCTCGCCGGAGCTCGGCCGAAGCTCGATCTATTCGACCGACGCCGCTCAGATCACACAAACACCGATCTTTCACATCAATGGCGATGCTCCCGAGGCAGCCTATCGCGTCATGCAGATCGCGCTCGACTACCGCCGACAATTTAACAAGGACGTCGTATTGGATCTCGTCGGCTTTCGCCGGCTGGGTCACAACGAAGGCGACGAACCGAGCTATACGCAGCCGCTGATGTACGCCCGCGTCAAAGCTCATCCGGGGGCCCGTCATCTGTATGCACAGCTTCTGATACGGGAAGGCGTAATGACCGAGGACGAGCTGAAGCAGATGACCGACGCGGTGGTCGGTAAGTATGAAGGGATCCTGAGCCGGGCGAAACAGATCGCGTCCGAAGTAAAGCCGAAGAAAACGTCTCTGCCCGCACCCACCGATGAAGAAGACGGATCAGCTATCCTCGAGACCGGAGTGTCGACGGAGATACTGCAGCAGGTTTCCGAGAAGATCTCGATCGTCCCCGAAAGTTTTCATATCAATCCGAAGATGGTCGGCCAGCTGGCACGGCGAGCGAAAATGGGCACCGGTGAGACGCGGATGGATTGGGGATTCGCCGAAGCCGTCGCCATGGGTTCGCTGGTAGTCGAGGGATTTCCGGTACGGCTGAGCGGTCAGGACTCGGGACGCGGAACATTCTCGCAGCGGCACGCATCGATGTACGACACACTCACGGGCGAGCGCTGGACGCCTCTCAGTGAGTTGAAGAGCGAGAAGAATCGGAACGCGAGGTTCTATGTCTTCGACAGCAGTCTCTCGGAATCGGGCGTACTCGGTTTCGAATACGGCTACGCGGTCAGCAACCAACGCGACGAGCTGGTCGCATGGGAAGCTCAGTTCGGCGATTTTGCAAACGGAGCCCAAGTCATTATCGATCAGTACATCGCCGCTTCTGAAGACAAATGGCAGGAACGATGCCGCCTCGTGATGTTACTGCCGCATGGGTACGAGGGTCAGGGTCCGGAGCATTCGTCAGCGCGACTCGAACGATTTTTGCAGCTCTGTGCCGAAAACAACATGCAGGTTTGCTACCCGACCACGCCGGCCCAGTATTTCCATCTGCTTCGCCGCCAGGTGAGACAGAAGATCGTGCGCCCGTTGATCGTCATGACGCCGAAGAGCCTTCTTCGTTTGCCGGCCGCGGCGTCGACGATGGATGAATTAACAACCGGTGGATTCCAACCCGTCATTGATGATGCTGCGATCACCGACAAGTCGGCGGTCAAGCGCGTAGTACTTTGCAGCGGAAAAGTTTTCTATGACTTGGAAGCGGGGCGCGGATCGGCAGGATCCAGCTCCCCTCCTGTCTTAGGAGGGGTGGCAGGATTTA
>JBKJOR010000367.1:0-3454 GCA_046595575.1 Pyrinomonadaceae bacterium
TAACAACCGCCGGGCGATCTAGCCCGGCGGTTGTTAATCAGCCCACAGGCGCCAAGTTAAGGGCGATGCGGCTATGCCGCCATGATGAGCGGTGAGCCTATGGCTCACCGTCGCACACCCAAATTATCCAGAGGCTGTGCCTCCCCATGGAGGCGGAGCCTCCGAAGTCTTAGTGTCCTTCGGAATGGCAAAGCCCTTCCGCTCATCGTAGCGGCGCAGCCGCATTGCGGATAGCTAACCAGCTATTAATTTCGCTTCCAGCGCACGCCGTCTTTCGTATCTTCGAGCACGATTCCTTTCTCAGCCAGCGTGTCACGGATTTCATCCGATCGAGCGAAGTTTCGCTGCCGACGTGCTTCTTGCCGCTCTTCGACGAGCGCCTCGATATCGGCATCGAGTGAATCATCCGCAGCGGCTCCGAAAATGCCAAGTACCGAGTCAAACTTAGCTATCGCATCCAGGACTGCATCGCGGTCTTCTGACAGCAATCCGGCGCCGGCCGTAACGATATTTACTTCGCGAACTAGATCGTGGATCGCTGCTAGAGCGGCGGCGGTGTTGAAGTCGTCGTCCATCGCCGCTTCGAAATCCGCGATCGCCTTCACCACGCTGGCGGCTATCTCCTGATTTGCACCTTCGGGAGCTTTCGCGTCGGTCACAAGAGAGCGAAAGTTGCGCAAACGCTCTACGGTTGATTCCGCACCTTGCAGACCTTCGAAAGTAAAATTTAACTGCTTTCGTGTCGGCACGCTCAGGAGAAGATAACGTATCGCGAGAGCCGAATAACCCTGCTCGCGCAGATCGCGGAACGTGAAGAAGTTGCCCTTAGACTTGGACATCGTGACGTCGTCGATCTTAAGGAATTCGCTATGGATCCAGTAACGGGCAAACTGTTTTCCGGTCGCGCCTTCCGACTGTGCGATCTCATTCTCATGATGTGGAAACTGAAGGTCCTGGCCGCCGGCGTGGATATCAAAAGTTTCGCCGAGGTACTTCATCGCCATCGCCGAACATTCGATATGCCAACCAGGGCGTCCGCGTCCAAAGGGGGCGTCCCAACCCGGCTCTTCGCCCTCGGCGACCGGTTTCCACAATGCAAAATCGCGGGCGTCTTCCTTGTCGTATTTATCCGTATCGACTCGCTCGCTGCCGCCCGTAATGTTCCCCGAAAAACTGATTCGTGAGAGCTTGCCGTAGTCGGGAAACGCTGTGATCCGGTAGTAGATCGAGCCTTCGGATTCGTACGCCATTCCATTCGCGAGAAGCTGCGTGATGATGTCGATCATATCCGCAATATGGTGAGTCGCCCGCGGCGTCACCTCCGGCCGTTCCATACCGAGCGCGTCAAAATCTTCCCAGAACGCGGCGATGTAAGGTGCGGTGAAATCATCTATTGAGACGCCCGCTTTCGCCGACTCGTTGATGATCCGGTCATCGATGTCAGTAAGGTTAAAGACGTGTGTTAGCTGATAGCCCTTGTACTTCAGATAGCGACGCAGGACATCGCCGAAGATGAACGTGCGAAAGTTTCCGATGTGCGCAAAATTCCAAACCGTCGGGCCGCAGATGTACATCCGCACTTTGCCCTTTTCAATCGGATGGAATTCTTCCTGCTGTCTCGAAAGCGTGTTAAAAAATCTGAGCATATGTCTAACGGTTATCAGAGGACATGATACAGCAAATCCATCGCGAAGCTGACTGGTCGATTAGAATGTCGGAGAAGGGATGACGCGAGTGTTACATCAGCCGTAGCCGGAAAGTTAGTCGTCGGCGAGCACCACACTTCATCTCTGACTTGCGTTGAGTAGCCGACGTATCACTTTTCCGTCGTCAGATCGAGCAGCCAAATATCGGACTCATCGTTCCCGGCCGTGTAGTACAAAAGCTTGCCGTCACGACTGACGAACGGGCTTCGGATATCCACGAGCGGGTTCGAAAGAATCTCTTTCGAAGATCTTGATACAGTGTCTCCGAGAAAGATCTTGCTACCGACCGAATAGACGAATCTCCTACTATCCGGAAGCCATGCGGGGAGCTCGTTCGTGTTCTCTATCACAGTGTGGTACTGATTCGTTGTGAACGAGTAGTAGCCGATATGTCGTTTCTCACCTTCAGCAATAACCCCGGCCAGCTTAGTGCCGTCGGGCGACCAGTCCCAGACCACGATCCACCGCTCGGGATCCTTTGGCAAGGTCTGCGCCTGCTGTTCATTTGCAGGTCGTGCGGGGTCAAGCAGCGACGTAGCTCGGTCGAAATGAACGGCAATGCGATCGCCAGTTGGCGACCACACCGGAAAACTCGTTCCCTTATCTGTGGACGCTGTGAACGTCACTTGTTTCAAATTCGTCCCGTCACTGTTGCAGATCCAAACCTGGGTGCCCGCATTACGGTCGGAACCAAAGGCGATCTGTCTTCCATCTGGTGACCATCGCATATAGCGGTCGAACGGCTCGTCGTTAGTCACGTCTCGCCATTCGCGGCCGTCGCGACTTACGATAACAATATCTTCCTGCGTCCGACGATTGAGCCGCAGAACGAATTGAGTGCCGTCCGGTGAGAGCTCAGCACGAGATATTTCGCGATCTCCCTGCGTTATCCAAAATGGGGGGCCGACGGTCTGGCCCGCTTCGGCATTAAAGTCGACACCCTGAACATTCGATTGATTGTTGGTTTGTACGTAAAGTAGCCGCTTGCCGTCATTTGAAAAGCTGAGGTGGCGACTATATTTCGACGGCGTACTGACGGCCTCCGGCTCGCCTGACACTTCGCCGCTTACCTCGTCGATAGGTACACGCCAGAAACTCATGTTTCCAGCTTTGCTACTGACAAAATAAAGATATTTTCCATCAGGCGACCATACCGGATTCCAGTTTGAAACGGCAAAATCCTTAGCGACGATCACGGGCTCGCCACCTTGTGCCGGAATCGTTGCTATTTCTCGACGGCCAGATGGTCCCGAGTAGAACCAGTACGCGATCCGGTGGCCGCCGGGCGACCAAGTGGGAAACGAAGCCTCGACACTTGTCAACTGACGTTTAATGCCGTTACCGACATCTATGATCGTAAGCCCGCCCGGTACGACCGTCGAGCGCACGGTCGGCTGATCGCGTCCAAAGGAACTGACTACAAGTTCCTTACCATCCGGCGACCACGAAGGGTGATAACCGAATTCAGCCACGAGTTTAACGTTCTCGCCCGATGCGCCCATCACGTAAGTTCCGCGGGGAGATCTTTCAGAGCGGAACGCGATGAATTCTCCGTCACGTGAATAGGCGGGTTGGGAATCGTCGCCCGTCGAGTTCGACGTCAGGTTAACGCGATTCTTGCCGCCGATGCGCTGCGAGAAAATATCAAAATTCCCAAGTATCTCCCCCGATGGAAAAAACTTTATCTACGCTGCGCGGGAGAATGGGAATTTTGATATTTTCTCGCAGCGCATCGGCGGCAAGAATCG
>JBKJOR010000210.1:0-4671 GCA_046595575.1 Pyrinomonadaceae bacterium
TCGGCATGATTGCCGTTCAATAAAACCTCAGGGACCTTCATCCCCCGAAAATCAGCCGGCCTCGTGTAATGGGGATGATCCAAAAGCCCACCCGAGAACGAATCATTCTGTGCCGACGTTTCGCTACCTAACGCATTCGGCAGCAGCCGTACCAAACTGTCAACCAAGACAACCGCCGCTGGCTCGCCGCCGGACAGGACATAATCTCCGATGGAGATCTCATGGGTCACAAGCGTCTCGTTGACCCGCTCATCGACGCCCTCATAGCGACCGCAGATCATGACCAGGTGCTCCGTCCCGCCAGCCATTTGCTCCGCCAACGGCTGCTTCAATGGCGTACCCTGGGGCGAAAGCAATACGACTGAAGTCCCGGCCGGATATGTTAAACGATCCGACGCCCCCAATAACATTTCAATCGCGGCGAATATAGGCTCCGGCTTGAGCACCATACCGTCGCCGCCACCGAACGGTCGATCGTCGACCATCTTGTGTTTGTCGACCGCATACTCGCGGATGTCGTGAACCCGAATCTCTACGATGCCGGCATTCTTCGCACGACGAATAATTCCAAAATCAAAGACCTGAGTAAAAAACTCCGGGAAAATTGTCAGAACGTCGATCTTCATCTCTCAGCTTCCGTCTCTCCTGAGGAAGCGCGTCCCGGATTCCGCTGCTGCGTCACCTTTCGGCGATCGTTCAAAAATCCAAAACACCGTCTGGTAGATCAACAACGACCTTCCTCTTCTCGACGTCTACGTCAGTGCAGATGGCTCGCGCAAAAGGGATAAGAAATTCGCGACCCTCATCCCCAACAACGAGATTCTCGGTTCCACCGGTTCGCATTAGCCCGCGAACGACACCAACATGCTCGCCATCAATCGTATCGACGCTGCAGCCTTCGAGCTGCCAATCGAAGAACTCTTCTTCCGCTAGCTCAACCGCTGCCGACTCGGGCACGCAGATCTCGACATTTCTAAATGTCTCGGCCGAATCGATCGAGTCAACGCCCGCGAGTTTCAGGACTATCCGGTCGTTTTGAAACCAGGACTCGTCAATTTTCAAATCTTTCCGCGTACCATCAGCCAGCACGCCGACAACAGATTCCAGCCCCTCGAACCTTTCGGGAAAATCCGTGAGGATCTCCGCGACGACCTCACCACGCAGCCCGCGCGGCCTGACGATCTTGGCGATCGCGACAAGTTCTTCGTCCATCTCGAACTAATCCTCGATCAGATCAAGGTGAAAGCGCTTGCCCTGTTTGTGTCCGCCAAAATACAGGACGCTGCGGATAGCTTTTATCGTCCGTCCTTCACGCCCGATAAGCCTGCCGAAGTCGTCTGGTGCAACACGAACGCCGTACTTTATCACCTTGCTTCCGTCGGTACGCTCGGTTATCTCGACCGATTCAGGATCGCCGACAAGGGCCTTCACGATTTTTTCAACGGCTTCTTTCATTTCGAGTCTATCGGGTCGATCGAGTCTATAGGGTCGATCGGGTCTGTCGAGTCTATCGAGTCTATCGAGTATGTCGGGTCGTGCGACTCGATACACTCATCAGACTCGAAAGGCTCGCTAGACAGCCTCAGCCTCGGGTGCCGGATTGTGCTTTATAAGGCTCGCGACGGTTTCTGTCGGCTGTGCACCAACGCCGATCCAGTATTGGATCCGCTCGTGCTTCAACTCGACCTTAGCCGGGTTTACCATCGGATCGTACGTCCCGAGATTCTCGAGATACTTGCCGTCCCGCTTCGATCGCTTTTCCTTAACCACGAGGCGGTAGAAAGGTTTACCCTTCGCGCCCATTCTCATCAAACTGATTGCTAACATATTTTCCTATTTTCTCTTCTTGTGACGTTTCTTCTTCTTAGCCCTGCCTGCTGTAGGGGCTTCGTTCGTTTCGTCAGACGAACCGGCGCCTAACATACCGCCAAGACCACCCATTCCATTCATTCCGCCGCCGCCGAGCATGCCACCGAGCCCGCCCGCGAGGCCGCCCATCATCTTTTTCCCAAGTCCGCCTAGCAAACCGCCGCCGCGGTTCATCTGCGCCATCATCTTCCGCATCTGTTCGTACTGACGCAAAAGTTGATTGACCTCTGCAATCGACGAACCCGACCCGCGGGCGATCCGCGTTTTGCGGCTCGCATCGAGAACACGATGATCATCTCGTTCGGCTTTTGTCATCGAATCGATGATCGCTTCAGTCCGTTTCATCTGGTGATCGACCTCGGCTGACTGTTCGTCGCTGATCTGCATACCACCGGTCATCTGTTCGGGCAGCATCTTCATCAGCTTTGACATCGACCCAAGCTTCTTGAATTGACCCAGCTGATTGCGAAAATCCTCGAGCGTAAATTGATTACGCGTCATTTTCGCCAATTGAGCCTGTGCTTCTTCCTCGCTGATCTTGCCCTGAACTTCCTCAATGAGCGTCAGCACATCGCCCATGCCGAGAATTCGTTGAGCGATCCGGTCCGGATAGAACGGCTCGATCGCATCGTACTTCTCGCCGACCCCGACGAACTTAACCGGCTGGCCGATGACCTGACGGATCGACAGGGCCGCGCCGCCGCGAGCGTCGCCGTCCATCTTTGTCAGCACGACGCCGGTAATTCCGATGCGCTCGTGGAAAATTTCCGCCGAACGAACAGCGTCCTGTCCGGTCATCGCATCCGCCACGAACAAAACTTCGATCGGCTTCGTCTCCGCCTTAATGCGCTCGAGCTCCACCATCAGATCGTCGTCGATGTGAAGACGTCCGGCCGTGTCGATCATCAGGGTGTCGTATCCGACCTCTTGAGCGTGCTTCATCGCACCGCGAACGAGCGTCAACGGGTCGTTCGAATCTTTATCCTGATAGACCGCCTGCCCGACCGCGTTGGCGACGACTTTGAGCTGCTCTCGAGCCGCCGGACGATAAACGTCCACCGAAACGAGCAGCGGTTTGCGTTCCTGGTTTGCCGCCAGCCATTTGGAGATCTTGCCGGTCGATGTCGTCTTCCCCGAGCCCTGCAGCCCGACGATCATCACGACGTTCGGGATCTGTTTGGTGAAAACCAGTCGCGACGACGTTCCGCCCATCAGATTGACGAGCTCGTCGTACACGATCTTTACGACCTGCTCGTGCGGATTCAGCCCTTGCCAAACTTCCTGACCCTCAGCTTTCAACCGGACAGATTCGACAAAATCCTTGGCGACCTTGTAATTAACGTCAGCCTCGAGCAATGCCATTCGAATCTCGCGCAACGCTGCATCAACGTGGTCGGGCGTCAACTTGCCCTGCCCACGAAGATTTTTGAGCGTTTTCTTTAGCTTGTCGGAAAGCGATTCGAACATATAGGCACACTTCGGCTGCTAGAGTCGAAACTATAAATGATAGGTGGTAAGCCGGGATGTGTCAAAGTTATAGGCCGCCACGGGCAGATCGAGAGTTGCTCACAACTCCAATCGCCGTAATTACGAGAGCGGAGATGGTATAGGCCTTGCAGCGCATTACAAGGTCCAATTAATGTGTAGGCAATCCCTACACGACTTTATGAGAAGACTGGAGGTTAATATGAAATTTCTTACTTTTGTTGGAACAGCCCTGATGGCTGCGGCATTAGCCGCATGCGGCGGAGGAACCAACACCAACGTAAATATCTCGCGCTCAAATGGGGTAACCAATTTGGGCACTAATAACGCAAATGTAGGCGCGGTGGTCGTTAATGCAAACGCGAACATGGGCGCAAACCGGTGGAGCAACTCCAACGTTTCACGTACAGACTACGACAAGAGCCGTGCAGACTACGAAAAAGACAAGGGCTCGAGCACGATCGGATCGGGCGTAAATGATAGCTGGCTTTGGTTCAAAACGCGTGCGGCTCTCTTATCAACGAGTGATCTTCGCGAATCAACGATCAATGTCGACGTCGTAAACGATGTCGTCACGTTGAAGGGCTCCGTAGCGACTGCGGCTGAGAAAACGAAAGCCGAACAGGTGGCAAAGGATATCGATGGAGTGAAGAGTGTTAAGAACGAACTCAAGGTAGCTCCGGCTGATTCGATGACCAACATGAGCAGTAATTCGAACGGCAATCGAAGATAGTTGCTTACTTGATCTAACCAAATGCGGATCGTTCGACGGTCCGCATTTTTTTTGTCTGTATCAAGTGGAATACTCGCCCCAACACTGCAAAATAGGAACGCTGCCTGATTCCACGATGAAGAAATCAGACTGAGGCGCCAGCTTCCAGCACTCTATTTATCGCCTTGAAAACTCGCTCAGGCCGGACGCCAAGTATGCACCTCGGCTCCCCGAATTCCTTACATTCATGTCCCGGACACGGCTGACACGGAAATTCCTCATAGACAATTTCGTTCGGTGCGTCGGTCCACGGGCGCCAGTGAACGCGGTTCGATGAGCCAAAGATCACGACGCTCGGCGTGCCTGTTGCGGCGGCAATGTGAGCAATACCGGAATCGTTCCCCAGAAACAGTGCTGAACGCGATGCCAGGGCGGTGATCTCGGGTAGCGTGAGATCGTTGAACATTAAGATCGGATACTGCGCGGAAGCTCGTACACTTTCCAAAACAGATGTCTCACCTTTGGCCGCTATCGCGACCGTCGTCACTCCTTTGTCGTGTAAAAAGTCAGCCGCTCCGGCAAAATTCTCAGTCGCCCACTGCTTT
>JBKJOR010000255.1:0-5269 GCA_046595575.1 Pyrinomonadaceae bacterium
TTTTGTCCTTACTTTTGCCGCGGGGCTCCTCCTCGCCAGCTTCTTTGTTTCCGTCGCGCTGCCAAACCTGACCGGCTTGCGTAGCGAGCGTCGCGACAGGCATTTCCGCGAGCACAGAGAGTTGCGAAGGGAGACTCAGGAGCTTCGCGAGAAATACTTAGAGGAAGTGGAAAAGAATGCCGAGCTTCGGCGGCAGATCGCTGACACGGAGATGTTGCTGGAAGGCGCCGTCCCCCCGGTCGCATTGGAAGCTCCTCATCCGCCAACGCCTCCACGCGTTCCTGGAAAGGGAATCGGATACGGCTCAGGCAGCGGAAGCGACCGCTAAGGGCTCATTAGTACGGAAGCCACAGGTTAATACGCAGCTGGATGTGTGTTAATCTGTGGTTTCTCATTGTCTAAGGATGTATTGTCAGCTTCGAATAATTAATTTGTTTCTTGCCCTCGCGACCTTTTGCTTCGGCACAGCATTCGCGAGCCTGTTTTCCGCCGAATTGGTCGTGCCGCCAAACGCCGGCAAAACGGACGGTGAATATATCGGAAATAGTAACAACAATTGTGCTCCTCTAACGCAGACTCGTGTGCGAGCGCGTTTCCACTCGGAGCGCGAGTCCGCTGTCCGAGACAGGATTCGTGAAATTGAACTTAAGCTTATTAAGCTCAAAACGCGGAGTCCGATCCTTAAACCCAAGACCGAAAAGAAAATGAGCGCCTTACAACGTCGGCTGGAGGCGGAACTGCGAACTTACTCTATTAAACTTACTAAGATGCTTAATCAAAGGTTTACCGAGCTCCCAAGTCGTACGGACGATGCGAAGGTCATTTACCCCCGAGTCTGTTACGAAAACTAGATGGACGAATCCAGTGCCCGAAAATTGATCTGCGAGATTGGCAAGCTGCTGTACGAAAGAAGCTATGTCGTCTCATCGGACGGTAATGTATCGATCCGGTTAGACGAAAATACTGTCCTCGCCACGCCGACCATGACGTGCAAGGGCCGGATGACGGAAGACTGCCTGGCGTTGACCGACATGGAAGGCAAGCCGCTTGGGAACAAGCGAGCGTCGTCGGAACTGGCGATGCATTTGTTGATCTACCGAGCTCGGCCCGATATCAAAGCAGTTTGTCACGCTCATCCGCCGCACGGAACTGCCTTCGCCGTAGCAGGCCTCGCGATCGACAAACCTATTCTTTCCGAAGTCATACTTACCCTAGGATGCGTTCCTCTCACAGAGTACGGCACACCCTCGACCGACGAACTGACCGAGGCGATGAAGCCGTTCGTGAAGCATCACAATGCGCTACTAATGGCGAATCACGGTGCGGTAGCTTACGGTGAAGATCTGTGGCAGGCGTTTGACCGGCTCGAGACGCTCGAGCACACCGCGCGGATCGCTATCCTCGCCAAGGCTCTCGGCGGTGCGAACGACTTGCCAAAGGACGCGATCGAAAAGCTGATCAATATCCGCGAGAAGGCGGGTTACCTGACGGCAGATGCCCGTTGCCAATCGTGCGGATATCTGCATGAATCTGAGATCAGTTGCTCGATGGACAAATCCAGTGTTGGCGGGCTGAACGGCGGCAAGGTTTCATTCACACGCGAAGAATTGATAGACCTTTTGAGCCAGGCGGCGAAATTGAGTTAAACTATCGTCACTTTCGAATCTCGTAAACTTTCAGGAGCAAATTAAATGCAGGAAGCATTGGGAATGGTCGAGTGCAAAGGCCTCGTCGCAATGATCGAGGCCGCTGACGCGATGGTGAAAGCCGCCAACGTCCAGCTAATTGGCTACGAAAAGATCGGTGCCGGTTTTGTGACGGCCATTGTCCGTGGTGATGTAGCCGCGGTGAAAGCTGCGACGGATGCGGGTGCCGCTGCCGCACGCCGCGTGGGTGAACTGGTGAGTGTTCACGTGATTCCGCGTCCGCACTCGGCGGTCGATGAAACGCTTCCGGTCGTGATGAAGTAGTAAATCGTGAATCGTTAATCGCGAATCGTTAATCGCGAATCGTTAATCGTTAATAGTGAAGCAAGCGGTCTTCACTATTAACGATTAACGATTCACGATTCACGATTTACGATTCACTAACAAATGATAATTGGACGCATCCTCGGTACCGTCGTCTCCTCCCAGAAAGACGAACGCCTGCAGGGAAAAAAACTTCTCATCGTCAAACCGATCGATCTCGACGGCTCAGATCAGAGCGGCTACATTGTCGCGATCGACACCGTTGGCGCCGGTTT
Organism: Pyrinomonadaceae bacterium; assembly: GCA_046595575.1. Lineage (GTDB taxonomy): Bacteria > Acidobacteriota > Blastocatellia > Pyrinomonadales > Pyrinomonadaceae > OLB17. The sequence goes on from JBKJOR010000255.1 coordinate 2,246, forward strand.
CCACGAAAAGGTCCTGGTTGTTGGCGGATCATCAGCCCGCATGGCCGAGGGCAATAAAGACTGTCCCATCGATTCGGCGATCATCGGAGTGATCGACACGATTGATTTCATCAAATAGAGGTAAACGGAATGAAAAACAAACTGTTGTTAGTGTTTATGTTTTTGTGTTTTACCGCTGTCGGATCGAATGTGCTTTCAGTTGACGCGCAGGGATACGGAGACCGTAACCGGCCTGCGGGGCGGGGGACGTACAGGATAAGCGGGAAGGTATTTCTCCCCGACGGCAAACCCGCGAAGGACGTCAGCGTTACAGCGAGCGGCGTTGAGTCGGGCAGTCTGTCGGCTAGGACGGACCCGGATGGAAATTTCACGATCTCCGGCCTTTCCTCGGGCAATTACTCCGTGATCGTTCGGCAAGAAGGACTCTCGACGGAGACCGAATCGCTGACGATACCGGAAGGTACCATATCCGGACAGGCATTTCAGCTTGCTTTTTATTTACGCATTCACGGACAGCCAAAAGGGACTAAATCCCTAAACCCAATGCTCCGGGACGTTGCGAAAGAGCCGCTTTCGAAATACAACAAAGCGATGGAGAAGGTGAACGCGGGGGATTTGAAAGGCGCCATTCCGCTGTTCGATCAGGCAATTTCGTTACACCCGACCTTTGCCGCGGCATACTACGAACGAGGATCCGCGTTCCTGAAGATCAGTGAATTCGACAAAGCTCTTGAGTCGTTTGTTAAGGCGATAGAATCGAAACCCGAGTACGTCGAGGCAAAGTACTCGGTCGGATACACGCAGTACCTGAAGAAAAGTTACGAAGTGGCAGCCGCGGTTTTCGACGATGTCCTAAAGCAGAAGCCGGATATGCGCGATGCACAGATGTATCTCGGCATCTCGCTGTTTTACCTAAAGAACGTGGACGCGGCCGAAATGAATTTGAAGAAATCGATTTCGACGCCGGGCAGCGACCGATTCGCACTCGCACATCTTTACCTTGGTCAGATATACGCTCAAAAGAAAAAGAACGCTGAAGCGGCAGCCGAACTCGAGAAATATCTTGAACTGGTTCCTAAGGCGCCGAACGCTGATCGACTGAGAACGACGATCGCCGACCTAAAAAGAAAGACGTAACACTGATGTTCGGTTCAGACAATAAGACAAACGCTCTGGTCTTTCTCCGCGTCGTCCTTTCCGTGCTGATGTTCGTCCATGGTGCCGCTCGGATCGCAAACGGAACTGTAGACGATCTCGGCGGATTTCTCGGGTCACAAGGCCTCCCGCTCGGCTTCTATCTGGCTTGGGCGATAACGCTATTTGAGATTGTTGGAAGTGTGTTGCTTGCGGCCGGATTCTACGCCTGGATCCTGGCAGTCGTCTTCGCCCTTCACCTGATCGTAGGAGTTTGGCTCGTTCACTGGAAAGATGGATGGTTCGTGGTCGGGTCCGGGCGGAACGGCATCGAATACAGCATCCTCTTGATCGCTTCGTTTCTAACGATTGCCTACACGAGTTATAGGAAGTGATACATGCAGATCGCACGCGTCATAGGAACTGTCGTATCGTCGGTCAAGAACGCCACGCTCGAAGGGCGGAAACTGTTGATCGTGCAAATTCTTGATGCCGGTTTGAAGGATAAAGGAAAGCCGATGATCGCGCTCGATTCGGTAGGTGCCGGTGTCGGTGAATTGGTGTTCTGGTGTCGCGGCAAGGAAGCGTCGTTTCCGTTCAAGCGGGACGAAACACCGACCGACTGCACGATCGTTGGGATCATCGACTCGAACGCGCATGTTTTTAATGGTGAAGAGTGAATAGTGAATCGTGCAGATTGCAGAGTGACTAGCAGCTAGTAAATACCACTTATGTTAATCGCTCGTGTCATAGGAAACGTCGTCGCAACGCAAAAGAATCAGCGTTACGAGGGGACACGTATAATGCTTTGCCGGCAAGTCACTCCGGAGGGCGACGACATGGAGTACACGTGTCTGGCTCTCGATTCGGTAGGCTCGGGCGAAGGAGACATCGTGATAATCGCACAGGAGGGTTGGTCGGCTTCGACCGCCGCAACGGGCAGACCGGGAGCTGCGATAGATTCGGCCATCGTCGGCGTTGTCGACTATGTTGATCTGCTGCCGTCCGAGAAGAAGTAATGGCCTTACCCGAAACAAAAAAGCTCGCTGATAAGATCGCGAAGTTGTTGGAGGCGGAACCTCAACCCCCCGACCTTGCATCGCTCTACGCGAGCATCGAGAAACTAAACTATCGTCTGGACAAGATCGAATCGGGTTTGATTCCGCAGTCCGCAGTCCGCAATCCACAGTTTATCCATCCGAGCGTCGAAAAATTCGATGTCGCCGAAGCTATCGCCGACGAGATATTTGCCGGCCTGAAAAAAGAAAAGGCCTGCACGTTCGAGCCGAACGGCAAGCCTTGTGATCATTGCGCGATGTGCAGCTCGCGCGGTTTCTAGTTTCTCTTCACAATTCAGTTATTGGCCGCCGGAGCATTTGCCGCCGGAGCCGTTTGATTACGCCTCATTGCGTTAGGATCACCGATATCCGGTACCCGTGTCGCTCCCTCTTCGGCCTTGAAGAAGGGCTCTTCCTTAAACCCGAATAACCCTGCCGTCAACACTGCAGGAAATTGATTCCGCGTCGTATTGTATTCCGTCACCGCGCCATTGTAATCATCTCGTGAGACTTTGATTCGGTTCTCGGTTCCAGCTAACTCGGTCTGTACATTCATAAACGCGTCAACGGATCTGAGCTGCGGATACTGTTCCTGGAGGCTCAGCAGCCTCCCGACCGTTCCGCCAAAGCTGTTGTTTGCGTCAATGACAGCCTGCTTTTGTTCCGGCGTTTTGTCGCCATCTGCTCCCGACGGCGGAGCCTGCTGCGCATTCAGCAACCGCGAGCGAGAATCGGCGATTTGCCCGAATACTTCCTGCTCTTGGACGCCCGCCATCTGGGCCGCCTTCACCAAGTTCGGGACCAGATCGGCCCGGCGCTGCATCGCACTCTC
>JBKJOR010000275.1:0-2599 GCA_046595575.1 Pyrinomonadaceae bacterium
CTACGAGGAAACTGCGGAGCAACGACAGGCGATAGCAAACAAGATACTCGGCGAGCTCAGGTCGGAAGACATGGATATGCCGAGCGAGCGGGTCTCGGTCATAAACCACATCATGAAGATGGGTATGAAAGATCGCACCCGTCTCGCTATGAAGGGCGACCGCGAGGCCCGGAACATTCTAATCCGCGATCCGAACCGCATCGTCACTCAGGCGGTGATGAACAATCCCCGCCTCACGGAACAGGAAGTGGAGAAGATTGCCTCGATGCGAACTATAAGCGAAGACATCCTCAGGCAGATCGCAATCAGCCGGCATTGGTCGCGTTGCTACCAGATCGTTCATAGCCTCGCGAAAAACCCTCGCACCCCGATCGCGAACGTCCTCAACATACTTTCCCGACTTCAGCTGAAAGATCTCAATTTGTTATCGAAGAACCGAAACATATCCGACGCGATCCGACGTCAGGCGCTGCGGCTTTCTCAAATGCGAGCCGGACGGTAGAAAAGGATGAATGATGAATGATGAATGATGAATGTCATCTCCACTTCATCATTCATCCTTCAAAGAAACTCCGTCACTCGTCCCGTCTTTATATACGAACCGGCCAGATCGGTAACGGTGTGACTGGCCGCGCCGATCCACATCCCAATAAACACGGCAATTGCACCATTCACCCCGAGCACTGAGTCAGAGTAAACTCCGAGCCGCGCCCAGACGCGTGCAAAATCCCAGATTCCGGGCAGCTCCCCGCCGGCGTAAGCAGTTGCCACATACATCACTAAAAAAACGGCGCACGTGACGATTCCCATGAAATAAACGACGCGAAGGAAGGTGCCGAAGATCAACCCGTGCGACCATCTTGAGCGGTGCTTGAAGAAGTTTCGATATGGAAACCAGAGAAACTTAAGAAAGCTCCAACGAGAATACTGCTTCGACTTTGTGTCGAGATCGGGGCCGAACATTAGCCCTCCAAAGAGAAATCCGACCGCGACGATCGCCCCAAGCCAAGCGCTTCCGGTGGCAAAATAGCCAATTGCCAACGCGGGCGCCGCCAGGATCAAAGTGATCGCATCGTGAGTTTTTCCGCTTGGCATTAACGTTCGCTTAAAGACTAGTTTAACTGGCTGACGAAAGGGCATTGTGCCAGTTAGCTGGCCCGTTTTCCACAGCACCTCTGGATAAATCATCCGGTTCTGGTAGAATCATCGTTCCACCAGAACGTGAGATCGCTTCCACGGGTTTTGCCCGCGCATTCGAATGGCAGACTTTTGGCTAAAACTTCGTACAACACTCGAAATGATCAAGTTCGAGCATACGCTTTTTGCACTTCCATTTGCGTTTCTCGGTGCTGTTTTGGCGGCCAATGGGCTACCCTCCTGGCGACAGATATTGTGGATAGCCGTTGCGATGATCGGGGCGCGCTCGGCGGCGATGACTTTTAACCGCATCATCGACGTGGATTTTGACGCCGCAAACCCAAGAACGGCGAGGCGGGAGCTGCCGTCGGGGAAACTTTCAACCGGCTTTGCGTGGACATTTCTGTTTATTTCGATCGCGGTCTTCCTGGTTGCTTCGTACTCACTGAACTGGCTTACGTTTGCACTTTCGCCCGTCGCCTTGCTCAGTGTGCTTGGATATTCCTACGCTAAACGCTTCACTTCCCTTTCGCATCTGATGCTCGGCTGGGCCTTGTCGATCTCGCCGACGGCGGCCTGGATCGCGGTCCGGGGGACCATCGATTCCGAAGTTCCGTTGCTGTTATCGCTGGTCGTACTGATGTGGACAGCCGGATTTGATGTTATGTACGCATGCCAGGACTACGAATTCGATCGAATAGCCGGCTTGAGATCAATTCCGGCCAGATTCGGGATCAAAAATGCTCTCTTGATTGCACGTTTGTTTCACGTTCAAGCTTTTATTGTGCTGGTGTTGCTATACTTCGCGACCGGCTTGGCGTGGCCGTCATTGTTGGGCGTGGTGCTGGTCGGAGCACTACTTCTCTACCAACATACGCTCGTATCGGCAAAAGATTTAAGCCGAATGAACGCTGCCTTCTTTACAACAAATGCCTTTGTTAGCGTAATATTGCTTATATCCTTTTCGGTCGCGGTTTTTACCGCAAAGTAGTCGCTTATGTCGTATAGGAAGCGGAATATTGCTTGTGTCGAATCGATGTGGAATGGCCATATCGAGAATAAACTCAACGTTTTACCGACGCTCGAGCTGATCTCCAAGACGATGGAGTCTAAGTTCAGCCACCTCACCTGCAACACGCGTGAGGAACTGCAGTACAACCTAAATCTGCTCTGCAAGCGAAACTATGGCGTGCTCTATTTCGCGTTTCACGGCTCGCCCGGCCGTATCCACCTGCACCGCGACCGCGTGAAGCTGCCGGAGCTCGCCGGAATGATGAATCACAGGTTCACGAACTGGATAATCCACTTCGGAACATGCAGCACACTTCGGAAACCGACCGCCGTCCGCGACTTCGTCGAACAGACCGGGGTTGCGATGGTCACCGGCTTCACACGCGACGTCGACTGGATCGAATCGTCGTCGTTCGAGCTGCTGCTCTTCAAGGCATTTCACACTTTCAAG
>JBKJOR010000303.1:0-21915 GCA_046595575.1 Pyrinomonadaceae bacterium
GTTATTTCCGGTCCGATTCCAGCGGCATCGCCGATCGTGATGCCGATCGTGGGAAGCTCTCGGTTGGGCGAGCTTATGAGAGATTCATGGTTCACTGACGGCATCCACCTTAGAGAACAAGACGGCTGCTCTAGCCTCGATCCTCCGCCTTGAACATGTATTTTATACTATGCTTCGGCAAAAGAATATTTGGAGCATCTTTTCGATTTATCTTAAGAGCGTCCAGGTCGTACCATTCGATCGTGCCTTGAATCTGCTCACCGTCCTCGAGAACTATCACCATCTCAGTGCGTGCGTCGATCTGTTTACGATAGTAGAAAACCTCTGCCAGCGTTTCCACTGGCGGAGGATTCTTGCGCGTCTCGAGATTTCCGGGTCTCCGAGGAGGATTCGCCATAAGCTTGGTGTCTCACCGACCAGTTGGTTAGTCCGCCTGTCGTCTGATAAACGTTGGAACTTCCAGATCCTCGTCCTGCTTGTTTTCCTGGGCCGAGAAGCTGATCGGGGCGGAGCCGCCGCCATTAGCGGCCACCTGGGCTTCTATTACGCGGGGCTGCGGCAGACGAGATTGGGCCGCACTGTCGAACCCCGTAGCAATCACAGTGACCTTGATCTCATCGTCCATGCCTTCCTTTATAACGTTACCCCAAATAATGTCGGCGTTGTCGTCCGCTTCGGCCTCTATCATTCCGATCGCATCCTCGATCTCGCCAAGCGGCATATTCTCGCCGCCGGTGACATTGATCAGCGCGGCTTTTGCACCTGTGATCGAGTTCTCTTCAAGCAGTTTGTAATCGAGCGCCGCGCGCATCGCTTTCGACGCTGCATCTGCCCCGCTCGCGGTGCCGATGCCCATCAAAGCGACGCCTCCGCCCCTCATCACCGTGGTGACGTCGGCGAAGTCGAGATTGATGATGCCCGGCGTTGTTATCAGATCGGTAATACCCTGCACAGCTTGAAGCAGGATATCGTCAGCTCGCCGGAACGCATCCATCAGTGTGATCTTCTCCTCAACCTCACGGAGTTTCGAATTCGGTATTGTGATGATCGTATCAACGCACCCGCGAAGCTCGGCCAATCCGTTCTCGGCCTGCTGCATTCGCTTTCTGCCTTCGACACTGAAAGGCTTCGTCACAACCGCGACGGTCAGAGCTCCGAGCTCGATAGCGAGAGACGCGACGACCGGCGCCGCACCCGTGCCAGTACCGCCGCCAAGGCCCGCCGTTACGAATACCATGTCAGAACCTTCCAGAACGTCAAGCAGCTTCTCGTGATCCTCGAGCGCCGCCTCGCGTCCAACTTCCGGATTAGAACCAGCTCCCAAGCCGCGTGTCGACTTACTGCCGAGCTGAATCTTGAGCGGCGCCTTCGACGCATTCAGCGCCTGCAGATCCGTATTCGCCACGATGAACTCGACGCCTTTGATATTCGCCTCGATCATCCGGTTGACCGCGTTCCCGCCACCACCGCCGACGCCGATCACTTTGATCCTCGCGCCGGTGATCGGTGGTTCATCAATAAACATTCTTATCCCGCTGTTTTTCATGTCAGACCTTACTGTCAAAAAAGCTCCCTGCAACAGGGAAGGTGTTTTATGGAATTATAAGTGAAGTTCGCAGCGACAGATGAGCCCGCAACAATATCTTGTGCTGTTGGCGAAGGAGCATACATCATTTGCGATAAAAATCCAACCGTCATCAAAAGTTTATCTAAATCTCTCGCGGAAATTTCCGATCCACTCCGCGACTTTCCTGGTCGGCGATTTTCCGCCGGAGTTCAGCTCGCGGACTTGGGAGCGCATCGACGACAACGCAAGTCCACAACCGACCGCCCATTCGGTGCTCTGAACCTCCGCGGCGAGTCCGCCGAAGTACTCCTCTGCAAGAAATCCGAGGCGAGTCGGTGCATCGAAAACCTGTTCCGCGATGTCGACCATTCCACGACTCATCGAACCGCCGCCCGTCAGCACCACGCCGCCCGAGATCTGTGCTTGCGTCCGCGTTACCTCGTGAGCGATATGCTGGAGTAGTTCGATCGCCCGCGGCTGCATGATGTCACACAGTATCTCTTTCGAAAGGCCACGTGTTTCACTTCGACCAACTGGAACGATCTCGATCACTTCCTGCCGCTCGCTGTCGTTCATCAAGAACGATGCCACGCAGCCGTAGTTATGCTTTATCTTATTCGCGTCCTGGATTGACACACGCAACCCCATTGCGATGTCCTTCGTAAAGTGCATACTGCCGAAAGGAAAAACGGCAGTGTGCTGCACGGCGCCGCGACCGAAGATCATCAGACTCGTGATCTCCGCTCCGATGTTGACGAGTGCGCATCCATACTCTTTGTCGTCATCCGTCAGCGTACTCTCGGCTGCTGCAAGTGGCTCGAGCATCATCCGTTCAACATCGAGCCCAGCCCGCCGGACAGCTTTTTCGAGATTCTGGCGGCCCGCGCTTGGACCAGTGACAACATGGACCAGGCATTCCAACCGTGCTCCGCTCATGCCTACCGGTTCAGTGATTCCATCCTGCCCGTCGATAATAAATTCCTGAGGAAGCCGGCTGAAAATTTCCCAACCTGCCGGCAATGACATTGCACTCGCTGATTCGACCGCCCGATCCACATCTTCATCCGTAATCTCTCGTCCGGCCCCTGCTACCGCGACTACTCCGTTCTTGTTCTCTCCGCGAAAATGTTCGCCCGAAAGATTGACGACCGCCGACATTATGTCTAGCCCGCTGACGCGTTCCGCTTCACCGACCGCTCTGCGAACCGATTCCGCAACGGCCTCTGCTCCGGTGACGATGCCGCGGCGCAATCCCTTTGACTCCGCAGTGCCGATACCGACGATGTTCATCCGGCCGCTATCGGACGGCTCGCCGACGACACACCTTACCTTGCTTGTGCCAATATCCAGACCGATAGCTTTTATGTCGCGATTCATATTCTCAAAATCACCGCTGCACGCTTTTTCGCGGAGCAAGGATCATGTTCTGCCCCACGAGATTTACGGCTTCGAACATCTCGCCTTTTCCAACAATGGCGTTGATTCCCCGCTTCAACGAATCGCCGAGCCTATCTTTCACAAGAGTGATCGAAACCACTGTCCCGGAATCTTCGATCAGCGCCCGAGGCTCGCGCATGTCTTCCATGTTTACGGATAATACCCGCGAGGAAAGACTGAATTCGCCCCACTCCGAAAGCATTTTCTGGTAGATCTTCACACGCTCAAGGTTTTCCTTTCCGGCGGCTTCCGATTTTGCCTCGTTCCATCCGGTTATCATGAAAGGCAGCTCAGTTTCTTTTTCGCGGGCGGGGGCAATGATCGATCCGTCGGCGTCGACGAGCATTTTACCCTGGCCTGTTTGTACGATCGCCTGTGGAACACGTTCAAAGACATTTATGCGGATCCCGTTCGGAAGAACGCGAGAGACTGCCGCCGACCGGACAAACTGAACCTTTTCAAGTTTCTCTTTTATCAGCGGCAGGTCAGCGTTCCAGACACCCGACCTCTCTGTCTGCATTTCGACGATCCGGCGAAGGTCGGAAGCTGAAGCACGATCGGTTCCGGTCACGTCGATCGACGCAACATCAAAAAAATCAGATGCAGTCACCGTCTGATAGCCTAAAAATCCGAGTGCACCCAGGCAGATCAAAATGCAGACACTCAAAAGGATCGGCAGGATAACATTGCGCACATGGGTCGAATTTGCCGAAGTGGTTCGGCGCGTCGCGGCGGCTTTACGTCGACTCAGCGCCTGCTTCGTCTTCACCTTTCCTCTTGCCGAACTCGATTCAGCACCAGGTTTCCGATTTGCCATTAGTTAGCACCTCTCAATTTTTCTAAAATCTCTTCCGATAGTCGGGTGACACTTCCAGCTCCCAGAGTTATGACCAGATCGCCATCCTGCAAGCCTTCTACGACCTGTTCGGCAGCCCCATCGACACCGCCGATGTACGTTGCATTCTTGTGTCCGTATTTTCGAATGTTGTCAGTCAGTACTTCAGCCGTGATTCCTTCGATCGGTGTCTCGCTCGCGGCATAAATATCGAGAACGTAGAGGACGTCGGCGTTATTGAACGAGAGTGCGAACTCGTCCATCAACTCCTGGGTCCGAGAGTAGCGATGCGGTTGAAATACGACGACCGTTCTTCGCCCACCGCTGCTGTTCTTTGCTGCAGAGAGCGTTGCAAGGATCTCCGTCGGGTGATGTCCATAATCATCGACGACGGTTACGCCGTTCACCTCGCCCTTGAACTGGAACCGTCGGTCCGCGTTCTTAAATGCGGCAAATGCCTCCGCGATCTTGTCGAAAGAGATCTCGAGTTCGAGAGCCACGGCCGTTGCGGCAAGAGCGTTGTAAACGTTGTGTTTTCCCGGTACGGGCAACGCGATCTCGCCGAGAGTTTCCGCTCCCCGCCAAACCGTAAACGTCGAACCGAATGAATTGTTGTAACGGATGTTGTGCGCCGAGATGTCCGCCTGGGCAGTCAATCCGTAAGTCACGCGACGGCGTTTGATGTTCGGAATGATCAGCTGAACATTCGGATCGTCTAGGCAGATGATCGCAGCACCAAAGAACGGAACTTTATTGACGAAATCCGTGAAGCATTGAACTACATCGTCCATGCCTTTATAAGACTCCATGTGTTCCTTGTCGATATTGGTAACCACGGCGATCGTCGGATACAGCATTAAAAAGCTTCGGTCGCTTTCGTCCGCCTCGGTAACGAACCATTCCGAACCGCCGAGTTTCGAATTCGAACCGAGAGTATCGACAATACCACCGACAACCGTAGTGGGATCTACACCGGCATGGCCGAGGAGCGTCGCCACCATTGACGTCGTCGATGTTTTTCCGTGCGTGCCGGAGATCGCGACGGCGTACGGCTTTAGTGTCATCAGTTCAGCAAGCATCTCGGCCCGAGGAATAACAGGGATCCCGTTCTGCTTTGCGACCACGACTTCTGGATTATCCGGCTTGACCGCCGAGGAATAAACTACGACCTGGGCGTCGCCGACGTTCTCGGCCGCGTGGCCTTCCGAGACCTTCATACCGATCGCCTCGAGCCGGTCGGTATTCGTCGACTTCTTTGAATCGGAACCCGATACGGCAAAACCGAGATTGAAGAGCACCTCCGCGATGCCGCTCATACCGATGCCGCCGATGCCTATGAAGTGAATTCTCTTTACGTGTCTGAACATTAGTTGTCGGTGGCCAGCGGTCAGTGGTCAGTGGTCAGTGAAGCGCTACTCCAGTTTTCACTTTTCACTTTTTCACTTTTTCACTTTCTCCCCAGTTCTTCGATCAAATCTACTGTCGCTTCGGCCGCGTCTCTCCGTGCAAGTCTTCGGGCTGCCATTTCCATTGTCGTGATCTGGTCCGGCGAATCAAGCAATGCCGAGATCTCTTGCGCGAGGATGTCGCCATTGAGATCCTTCTGCAATATCATTCGCGAAGCTCCTGCGGACCGCAACGCTTCAGCGTTCTTTCGCTGATGATCGTCCGCCGCGGTCGGCAACGGAATCATGATCGACGCCTTGCCCGCGGCCGCAAGCTCGGCACATGTCGTGGCACCTGCTCGGCAAATTATCAGATCCGTCCGCGCGAATTCCGAAACCATATCCGAGATGTATCGCCTCACGTCTGCTCTCTCCCAGCCGGCCACGTTGTACGACTCACGGATCGCATCGAAGTCGGCGTCGCCGGTCTGATGTGTTATTTCGAGATCAGCATCAGCGAGTTTCGGAAGGGCGTCGACCATCGCGTCATTGATCGCCCTTGCACCCTGTGAACCACCGAAGATGAGCAGTCGGACTTTGTCGCTCGATTCAGGCTCTGAGATCTCAAAGAACTCACTACGGACAGGATTCCCGGTGACGATACCTTTTTTTCCAAAGAACGGCAGAGCTTCTGGAAAGGTCAGTGCGGCCCGGTCTACAAACCTCGCGAGTTGGCGATTGGTAAAGCCCGGTAGGGCATTTGAATCCATCACCAATGTCGGGATCCCCATCATGCTCGCCATCAATAGCACCGGTCCCGACACATAACCACCAGCTCCTACAACTACGTCCGGTTTGAACTCGCGGAGAAGCTTTCGCGCTTCGAGAAAACTCTTTGGCAGTATCGCCAAGCCTTTTAACTTCCCAGCGAGTCCGACATTCTTAAGTCCCGCACTGTTTATCAGAGAGAGTCGAAATCCGTTATCCGGAACGATCTTAGTTTCAAGCCCTCTCGATGTTCCCACAAATAACACTTCCGATGCATGATCGCGTCGAACTATCTCTTTCGCCACGGCGATCCCCGGATAAATGTGCCCGCCCGTTCCGCCGGCGGCGATAAGGACTTTCATATATCGGCGTTGAAGCCTGCTAAACCGGCCGCCTGAAGGCGCGACACTAGACGCCGGCCATTCGATTCTTCTTTCGCTGCACTATACCGTCGTTCTCTTCAGCCCGCGTGCTCGAGCTTTGCGAAATGTTAAGCAAGATCCCCACCGCAAGAAGCGTGATGATCACCGACGTTCCGCCATAAGATATGAACGGCAGCGGAATCCCTTTGGCAGGAAGTATCGAAATGACGACGCTGATGTTGAAAAGCGCCTGTACGATGATCCCGGTGATCAACCCGATCCCGAGCAGCGTGCCGAACCGGTCGGAGGCCATCAGTGCTGCGCGGCTGCCGCGCCAGAGTAGAAGACCGAACGCAAGGACGACGGCGAGCGTGCCGACCAGGCCAAACTCTTCTCCGACAACCGAGAAGATAAAGTCCGAATATGGATAAGGCAGGTAGAACAACTTTTGCTGTCCTTTTGCGAACCCTTCGCCGAATACGCCACCGGAACCGATCGCGTAGAGTGACTGCACGACCTGGTAGCCCGCATCATCCGCATGTTTGAACGGATCGAGAAACGCCATCAATCTTTCAACACGCCATGGCGCGATAAGGATTGCGACGACACCTGCAACGAGCATCACCAACCCAACCGCCGTGATATGAACGATCTTCGCACCGGCGGCGAAGTAGACGGCTGCAAAGATCGCACAGAGTACTATCGCCGTCCCAAGATCGGGTTCAAGAAAAATAAGCCCGACCAGAAGGATCAAAGCCCCGACACACGGTACGACAGTCGATTTAAGATCGCCGACGGATTTCTCATTCTTCGTAAGAAAGTACGCGAGAAAAACGGGCAAGGTGATCTTTGCAAGCTCGGACGGCTGGAAGGACAGACCTCCAAATCGTATCCATCGGCTCGCACCGTTGATTGACGGAAATGCAAAGACGGCTATCAGAAATGCCACCGTAAGTCCAAGGGCACTGTATACAAACCAGGGTGCCTGGTATCGACGGTAATCTACTCGGCTCGCGATAAACATTACGCCAAGTCCGATAAGTGTGAAGGCTGACTGTTTATAGAAATAGGTAAACTGGCTCGCTCCCCCAGTCTCGCGATGAGCGATCATAGCCGACGCGCTGTAAACCATCATCGCACCGAACACCGCTAGTCCTGCCGCGATGGCAAACATGAACCAATCTATGCGAAGTCTACTGGTCATCTTTTAAATCGTTTCTTCATCAAATTGTCTAGCGGGCAGCACTGTTCCCGTTCGGCGTGCCGCGGCGAGGCGAGGATTTCGAATTCCGCATTCCGCGTTCCGCACTCCGCATTTCATTCACCGCTTTCTTAAAAACGTCTCCCCTGTCTTCGAAACTCTTGAACATATCAAAACTTGCACACGCCGGAGCGAGAAGGACGGAATCGCCGGGCAGAGCACTTTCAAAACTCTTTACCACAGCGTCGTGCATAGAGGTCGCTCGTACTATCGGCGCACGACCGTGGAGCTGCTCCTCGATGTTGTCTGCGTCCTCACCGATCACGACAAGCGTCCGAACTGACTGTTCGATCAACTTACTCAAAGGAGCGTACGGAGCATTCTTTCCGCGGCCGCCTAATATCAAAACGCTCTTCCCGACTTCTTCGCTCAGCGCTTCGAGCGCCTTTGACGTAGCGTCCACCGATGTCGCCTTCGAGTCGTTGTAAAACTTCACACCGTCGATCTCGGCGACAAATTCGATCCGATGTTCGACTCCACTAAAATTCGCTACCGTATCCCGCATCGACTCCGGATCAGCTCCGCACGCAAGTCCTGCCGCTAAACTCGCAAGTACGTTCTCGACGTTATGCAGTCCGCGCAGGAAAATATCGTCACGCGTCGTCAAAACCTTCTCCCTTCCGTTTGCCCGGCAGACCAGCTCGCGATCGCGAAGAAACAAACCTTCGTCCAACTCAAGTTTCACGCTGAAGAAAACTACATTTGCCATGAGCCCGAGATCCCACGTCGAAGTGATCGCATCGTCAGCATTCAATATCGCAACATCATCCGAAGTTTGATTTAGAAAGATCCGATGTTTAGCGGCCGCGTAGTCGGCAAATGAATCGTAACGATCGAGATGGTTCGGTGTGACATTAAGACAAACCGCAACATTGGCTCGAAAGGCCTTGATCGTTTCGAGTTGATAGCTCGACAGCTCAGCGACCGTCCAGGTTTCGTCCGTCGATGTCGGTGCCAAACTTAGGAGCGGCGTTCCGATGTTGCCGCCCACCTGCGTCTCGATCCCGGCATTCTTCAAAAGGGAGCCTATCAGGGTCGTCGTCGTTGTTTTACCGTTCGACCCGGTGATCCCGACAACACGGCCTTTCATGAAGCGGTATGCAAGCTCGACCTCGCCGATCACCTCACCGTCTTTTCGATCAACGTATCGGGCTGGGATCGTATTGGTCGGAACACCGGGCGATATGACGACGAGGTCGATCTGATCCAAAAGCCACGATGGAATATCACCCGACATCAATCCGACGTTGTGAGATTCTTTCAAAGATCTTGCCGCGTCGCTCCATTCAACGACCTGCTTCCGATCGTGTAATGCGACTACGGCTCCATGTTCCGCCAAAAACCTTGCGGCTTCGACACCGGATTTGCCGGCGCCTAGTACTAATGATTTTCGCTTACTGACTTCCACAATCAACCGCTTTCTTTTTCGGTGCGGTTTAGTATGGTCCGTGTGCTTCGTGGTTCCTCTTCACAAAAGAAAAACCCACGGAACACAAGAATCATCACCGCAATTTCAACGTCGACAAACTCAACAGAGCAAATAACACCGCAACTATCAAAAATCTAAAAACGATCTTCGGCTCCTTCCATCCCGTCATTTCGAAGTGATGATGGAGGGGCGTCATCTTGAAAATACGCCGGCCCGGTTGACCACCGCGCTTCGTAAGTTTGAATACCGAGACCTGCATCATTACCGACATAGCTTCGAGAATAAAAACACCGCCGATGAACGGCAGCAGGAATTCCTGCTTTGTCAGGATCGCTACGGTGCCGAGCGCTCCACCGATCGCGAGCGATCCGACATCGCCCATAAAAACTTCGGCCGGTGGCGAGTTGTACCAAAGGAAGCCGAGGCTCGCTCCAACCATCGCACCGCAAAATACCGTTAGTTCCGACGAAGATGGATTGAAAGTTATGTCCAGGTACTCGGCCCAACGCCGATCACTCGCGACATAGGTCAGAGCGGTCAACGCCGACATCGCAACGAACGTCACACTCGTCGCCAATCCATCGAGCCCGTCCGTCAGGTTCACGGCATTTGACGATCCGAGCAGCACGAAAGCAATGAAGGCGAGGTAAACGAACGGGCCAACATAGCTAATGCTCGTAAAAGGATTCGGATCCGCCGTCGCCTTGAAGAACGGAATGCTCAAGTTCCAGGAATAATTTGTCAAAAGGTAGAGAACGGCCCAAACAGCGATCGCTGTAAACAACTGTCCCGCGAGTTTCTGTTTTCCGGTCAGTCCGAGACTGCGTTTCTTTACGATCTTGATGTAATCGTCGGTGAAACCCACGGCCGCAAAGAGTGTCGTTGCCCCAAGTGCGAGCCAGAGGAACACATTATCGAGTCGTGCCCAGAGGATCGTCGAAACAAAGACAGACCCGATAATCAAAATGCCGCCCATCGTCGGCGTACCGCGCTTTTCCTGATGGGACGCAGGCCCCTCTTCCCGGATCTCTTGCCCGAATTTTAACTCAGCGAGTTTTCGGATCACCGGCTTGCCGAAAATCAGCGTTATCAAAAGAGCAGTGATCGTCGCCCATGCTGTTCGAAAGGTAACGTACTGAAAGACGTTCAGCCCCTTAAAGAGATACGAGTCAGTAGACCCAGCTCCGTACTCGCGAAAAATTACTTGATAGAGGAAGTGATAAAGCATCGTGTACTGAGTTCCGCATCTTGGCGGTTCCCCTTAGCCTCCGATGCCGCCTAAGGGCGGAACTCAAAGCTCGTTTCCCTCCAGTTGGAATTCGCTCAACAACCTTTCAATAACTTTCTCGGTTCGCACACCGCGCGAACCCTTTACCAACACAACGTCGCCTGCACCGATCTCAGCCGCGAGAAATTCGCCGGCTGCATCCGAATCATTCGCGAAATGCGTCGCACGCAACTGCTGCGTCTCAGCTCCGCGAACCATATCCTCGGCCAGGCCACGGACACCGATCAGCATGTCAATTCCCATCGTGGCCAACGTCCCGCCGGTCTGACGGAGGTCGCGTGTGCGTTATCCCCAAGTTCAAGCATCTCACCCGCGACTACGATCTTACGGGTTGCGTTTCTTGCCCCTTCGACAAGCGTCTGGACCATTGAGATCAGTGCATCAGGATTCGAATTGTACGAATCGTTGATCACGGTGAAGCCTTTCGCGAACCGCATAATCCCACCACGCTGCGGCGGCGGTTCGACGCTCGCCAGACTCGTTGCGATCATCGCAGGCGTCATCTCGAACACGTGTGCTACTGCTGCCGCGGCAAGAGCATTCATAATGTTATGCCGGCCGTTCAGTGGAAATTCGACAGGCGCCGTTCCGCCCGGCGTCGTCAAAATAAAACGCGTGTTGCCGAAATTCTGGAATGCGATCTCGGACGCCATCACGTCAGCCGGCTCGGAGATCCCATACGTAATCGTCTTCCCTGTCGTCAGCTCTCGCATCGCAAGCACACGCGGATCGTCGGCATTCAGAACGGCCGTTCCGCCGTCTTTCATTCCTTCGACGAGTTCGGCCTTCGCCTTAGCAATATTTTCGATCGATCCGAGGTATTCAAGATGCACCGGCAGGACATTCAATTCGACGGCGACGTCCGGAGGTGTGATCCGGCAAAGACGGGCGATCTCGTTCATCGGCGTCGACATTCCCATCTCGAGAATGGCGACGTCATACGATTTGTCGGCCGCGAGATTCAGCACGGTCAGCGGATGGCCGAGGCCGTTGTTATAATTCCTCACGTTGCGCAGAACGTTGAACCCGCTCGATCCGAGCACGTGGGCTGTCAGCTCCTTAGCCGTGGTCTTGCCCGCACTTCCGGTTATAGCGACTACCGGCTTGTTCCATTCGAGATAAACTCCGTGGGCTAGATCCTGCAACGCTTTGATAGTGTCATCGACAAAGATCAGCCGATCTTCAAATTCGACAAGCGCCGCACGATGTTCTTCATATCGATCTCGGCGTACGACACATGCCGCCGCACCTATCTCGAACGCGGCCGGAACAAACGACGTCGCATCCTCGAAGTCGCCGTTGAAACCATTGTCCTTGTAATCGGGTTGTGACAGCGCAAAAAAGACGTCACCCGCCTTGACGTCGCGTGAGTCGATCGCAAAATTCGTGGTCTCACGTTCCGCCAGGGCGGGATCTAAAGTCGGCGCCGCAGCGTTCATATATTCAATTGCGGTGCTGAGTTTCAAGTCCTGTATTCCATCCTTGCCGTCGACGACTTGTTCTTTATCTGTCCCTTCGGTTGCTCGGTCTTCTTACTGGGATCGGGAGAGGCTTTCCGTGCCGGCTCGAGCGTTTTCACTTTTGGAACTTCCGCCACCTGCTTCTTGCTCTCCGGTACAAGGGCCTTGGGGCGTTCGGTCTCTTTTCCACTCGCGTTATTTCCGGGTGCCTCAGCCGTATCACCCACCGGATCGATGCCTTCAACGCCGGGAGCCTCCGGAATTTCCTCGGTCTCCGCTGCGGTCGTCGCACCTTCAAGATCCGGCGCAATGTTCAGCTCGGACAATACGGATTGCGCGATCTCGCGAAACGCCGGAGCGGCGGCACCGCCACCATCGCGGCCGCCGATCTTCGGTTCGTCCATGACGACGGCGATAGTGATCGCAGGATTCTCAGCCGGAGCGAAACCGATAAAAGATGAAACGTATTTCGCACGATTGATCGCCTTGATTGCGGGATCGAACTTCCATGCGGTTCCAGTTTTTCCGGCCGACGTATAACCCTCAAGCTGCGCACGCCTGCCCGTCCCTGCAACGACAACTTCGCGCAGCATGGAGCGCAGATTCCGCGCCGTCTCCGTACTAACGACTTGAGTTCGTTCCGGTTTAGCGAGCGGAATGCTGCTTTCATCCGATTGACGTATTTCTTTGATTATGTGCGGCTGAATTCGGACGCCGTCATTCGCTATCGTCGCAAAAGCACTTGCCATTTGCAAAGCCGTGACGCCAATTTCATATCCGATCGACATCGACGCGAGAGAGTCGCCGTACCAACGTTCAGGCGAACGAACTATGCCTCCGGTTTCGGCCGGCAATTCGATGCCCGTCGGCCTGCCGAAACCAAACTTTTGAACATAACTAAAAAATCCTTCTTTGCCGACCCGCTGGCTCGTCTTGATAGCGCAAACATTGCTTGAATGCGCGAGAGCCTTTGTATAAGTCACACGTCCGATCGGGTGGGAATCTGTGAACTTGTGCTTTGCGATCTCGATCGTCCCATTGCCGCTATCGATCATCCCGTCCGGAGTTATCAGCCCCTTGTCGAGAGCCGATCCGTAAGTTACGAGCTTGAAAACAGATCCCGGGGAGTAATTGCTTTGAATCGCCGCGTTCGGAAGATTCTCGGCGTTGATATCGTTGAGTTTATTCGGATCGAAGGTCGGGTAATTCGAGAGGGCGAGCACGTCTCCGGTCCGGTTGTCGATAACGACGGCTGTACCCGAGCGAGAGCCGCTTTCTTTGACCCGCTTCTCGATCGCCTGATCCGCGGCAAACTGTATCGGCACGCTGATCGTCAAAACTATGTCCTTTGGCGGTTCCTTCTCGGTGACGGTTTCATCGTAAACGCGTCCGAGGCGATCGCGTTCTTGCAGCTTCTTGATCACTGCTCCGTAGAGCTCGTCGTTTTTCGACTGCTCGATCCCAGCCTGACCATTGCCTTCCGCATTGCTGAAACCGATCACGTGCGCTGCGAGAGTTTCATACGGATAGCTTCGTCTCTGATCTTGGCGCCAATGCAAGCCGGCAAATTTAGGTGCGTCATGTTTTGCAACACTCGGATCTTCAAGTAAGCGGTTGACGCGCTGGACCATCTCCTCATCCAACCCCTTTGCCAGCGGAACGAAGCGACGCTCAGCGGTCTTAGCATCGGAAAGTTGCTGGACGATCCTGGTTTCGTTCAAACCGAGTGCCTTTGCGACTGCCTTGCCTGCCGCTTTCACATCGACGATCTTGGTTGCGTCCGCATACAACGTTTTCACGTTCACGCTTATCGCCAGTGCACGTCCGTTTCGATCATAGATGGTGCCGCGAAGATGCTTGGTGCTCTTCACGTCTCGGCGAAGTCCTTGAGCTTGCTCCTTCAACCAGTCATGCTGCTGGACCTGCAGATGAACCAATCTGGCGCTTATTCCTCCGATCCATAAAACAAAAAACGCGATTACGAGCATAAAGCGCGTAAACGCGATCTGCTTGAGGTTCACCTTTGATTTTCTCTTTGCAGGTTTTGCCATGGCGGGCTATTTGAATTTTAGAAGTGTTGCGACCTCGGCCTTTTCCTTCCGAGTACCGGTCATGACGGCGACCCGACTACGAGTCTCCCCGGTCTGCCGTGTGGTGGTAGGTGCCGACAGGACGGTTTTGACGATCGTCTGCGCCGGCTGGGCCGATCGCGAATCTGCGACCCTTGCTGACACCGGCTCGATACTTGGCGTGTTAGTCTTCACGACCGGGGCTTTAGCTGACACGGTCTCGGCCTGGGCGATCTCGATGTTCTCTCTAAGACCTAAGCTCCGTGCCGCTTTTCGCATGGATACCGGTGATAAGGCAACCTCACGGGCCAACATCAGCCGTCGTTTCTCGGCCTCGAGATTTTGCAGTTGATCGCGTAGCTTGGAGTTCATTATGCCGTATTCCATCGAGTTAAAGTGCTGGCGGGCGGCGAAGAAGAAACCCGTCCCGACGACACAGGCACAAATGATGATCAGGAGGACAAATGTCCACGGTAGCTCTCGAGCTGCGGCTGCGGCAGTTATCTTTCTAGGTCTGGTTCGAATTACGCTTGGGTTTTGCATCGGGGTCACTCCGTTACTGATCTTGTGTCGCAGCCAGTTTCCTCACCGCTCTTAATTTCGCACTCCGCGAACGAATGTTCTCCGCGATCTCCGCTTCGCCTGGAAGAATGGGCTTCCGTGTGAGGATCTCAACTTCTTTCTTTGCTCCGCAGATACACTGAGGTATTCGTGGCGGACAACTACATTTGCCTGCCATTCTCTGAAAAGAATGCTTTACGATCCGGTCTTCCAGGGAGTGGAAGCTGATGATCGCCAGCCTTCCGCCGATTTTCAAACTGGAAATTGCCTCGACGATCAACTTTTCGAGGACGTCCATCTCGTGGTTTACCGCGATCCTAAGAGCCTGAAAGGTCCGCGTCGCGGGATGGCTCTTGTCCTTTTTGCTCCGGCGAACGCTGCGTTCGGTCAATCGAGCCAGGTCGCCTGTCGTCGTAACGGGATCGCGAGCTTCTCTTTTTTCAACTATCCGCCTCGCGATCCGGCGAGAAGATCTTTCCTCACCGTACTTGTAGATAATGTCAGCGATATCAAATTCTGAGAGTGTCGCAAGCATTTCGGCAGCCGTAGCGTCGCCCGAGGTGGGATCCATTCTCATATCGAGTGGGGCGTCAAATCGGAAACTAAACCCTCGCTCGGCACTATCGAGCTGAAGCGACGAAACTCCAAGGTCGGCAAATATTCCATCGACCTTCTCGATCCCTGCTTTGGCGAGGATTCCCTTGATCTCGGAAAAATTTGAATGAAAGATTGAAATTCTCCCCGCAAAACCGGTCAACCGCTCTCGGGCAATTCGGATCGCGTCTTCGTCCTGATCGATAGCGATGACCCGGTTCTCGGTCGAAGCTTTGAGAATCGCCTCCGAATGGCCTCCCAAGCCAAGAGTTGCGTCGACAAAGATCCCGCCCGCACTTGCATTCAATATCTCGACAGTTTCCTGTGGCAGGACAGACGCATGTATGTTTTCGACTTTCTCCAACGGCATGTTCAAAGAGCGGAGACACACTTCTACTCGGACGGCTCGGGGCCGTCATCTTTCGTTTTCGTCAAAATTATTGTCGGATTAGTTCGCGAGAATTCTCAATAGTCGGCAAATGTTCCGCTTGAAAATCATCAAATATTATCCGCTTGAGTGTCCAGGGTTGTCGTCGTCTGGGTGCTTAATTAATTAAACACTTACATTACTAATGTCGGCTTTTCTCGCAGCCCGTACAATGCGATGCCGAGTACTGATATGCATATTACGTGCAAGAAAGAATCGTTGTCAAGAATTAATTTAAGGTTTCTATTAATCACGTGCTTAAACTTCAACTTAGTGCGCCGCCCGCGGAACATTGCCGTTTTCACTTGGCTGCGGGTATACGGTAAAGTGTAGCCTTCGCATCGAAATCAATGGAATTTCTATCCCTACAGCTCTTGGTATTTGGCCTCCTCGCGGCTCTGGCAAATGTTCTCGGCGGTCTGATACTGTTTCCGGGAAAGTTGCACCTTACCTACAAGAAGAGCTTGAAGTACCTGCTGGCACTGGGAGCAGGTTTCATGCTCGCCATCACCTTTTACGAGATTATTCCAAAAACGATCTTTATATGGGAAAAGATCTCCCCTTCGTCCGACAGAGACCTTTCGGGTCCGATGTCCCTGATATTGCTTGGTTATCTGCTGACGCAATTTTTCGAACACACGATTGCTCCCCATTTCCACCTCGGCGAAGAGGTCGACTCGGGTAACACGCTTTCTACTTCGTCTGCGTACACTGGCGTCGGGGGTTTGTTGATCCACACGTTTTTCGACGGGGTGTCGATCGCGGCGGCATCTCAGATCGATGCCCGGATCGGCTTTCTCGTTTTTGTTGCCGTGTTTCTCCATAAGTTTCCCGAAGGCTTTACTGTCGCCTCGATGCTGCTCGCCGCGGGAAAGGGTTTTCGCGAGGTTATGATCGCGACATCGGTCATCGGTATCGCGACGCTCGTCGGCGTCCTGCTTTTTGCGTTCGTAGGGTCGCGGTTCGAATCGTCTATTGCTTACGCCCTTCCGATAGCCAGCGGTGTCACGCTATATGTCGCCGCAAGCGATCTGATTCCTGAGGTAAACCATCACGGCGGAAAACGACCACTGGTATCGATCTCTGTGTTCGCGGGCGTTGCTCTCTTTTTCTTAGTCAACCTCGTTATCCATAATCTGCTTCCGGGCCACTAATCGTGATCGGCAGTGACTTCCGAAGTTTTTTGCAACAAATCGAGAGGTGTCAACGTTATTGATTTGCGGAGGTGATTAAAAGACAATGCGTGAACCAATAGTTGCAGGAGTACTTAGTCTTTTGATACCTGGTGTTGGGCAAATTTACAACGGTAGAATTTTTATCGGCGTCATTTGGCTGGTACTAACGGGCATATCATGGATAGGCTCGGCAGGGTTCCTAGGGTGGGTAGTTCATCTGATCTCCGCGTGGTGTGCGTATAGTTACGCAAAAGACAATCCGATAAGAAGCTAGAGTTTCTTCTTTCAATCCTCCTTTTGCCCGATGTTTACCGACACCGGGCTTTTTTTTCGTGTTTTCAAAAGCAGGTATCTTACAGTAAGATATGCTGATACCGCCGGGTGTTGGATGCTGGTCTCTTGCTAACTCCAGCGATCTAAACCGGCATTTTATATGGTTAGAGAGGGGCTTCCCTTTGTCATCGTTCCCGCGATCATCGCGCTTATCTTCGGCTTTTTCGGGATATGGTTAGCCGCGGCTGCTCTCGCGGCCCTTGCCCTGTTCATGGTTTATTTTTTCCGCGACCCCTACCGGAACGTTCCGGATGGTACGGATATCGTCTTATCTGCCGCCGACGGGAAAGTGACCAGGATCGAGGAAGGTGAGGACGGAAAACTTGTCAGCGTATTCTTGTCGCCCTTGGATGTGCACATAAATCGAGCGCCGATCGCTGGCCGGATCAGTAAGGTGGATTATATCCGCGGGAAGAAGATCCCGGCCACAAGCGATCAGGCGAGCTTTGTAAACGAGCGTAACGCGATAACAATAAGCGGGGAGCAGATGACCGTTGTTTGTACTCAGATCGCCGGGATCCTCGCTCGCCGGATAGTTTGTTGGAACAAGGAAGGTGACGAGCTTGAGTTGGGTCAGAAATACGGACTGATAAAATTCAGCTCACGCACGGACCTTCTTATGCCGAAAGAAGTCGAGGTTCAGGTCACGCTTGGACAACGCGTCGTTGGTGGCGAAACCATCATTGCGAAGCTGCCCTAAAATGGAAACTGAAGAACCTAAAACCGTTCACCGCGGAATTAAAAAAGGCCTTTACGTTATTCCTACTGCGTTCACTGCGGCTAATGTAGCGATGGGATTTCTAGCGGTTATCTATTCGATCCGCGGATTCCAGGTTGTGAAGACGAATCCGGAGATAGCTGCCGGATATTTCGACTACGCGGCTATCGCTATCGGGCTCGCTATACTGTTTGATACCCTCGACGGGCGGGTCGCCCGGATGACGAAGACGGCTACGGAGATCGGCGTACAGTTCGATTCCCTGGCGGATGTCCTGACGTTCGGTATCGCTCCGATCGCGTTGATCTATAGCTGGGCTATCGGAGCCTCATTCGATGAACGAAGCTCCGAGCACGGCCTCGGCGTCTTCCTTCTCTTCATGTACCTCATGTGCGGAGCTTTCCGTTTGGCTCGCTTTAATTTGCAGGCGACGCGACCGCGAGTTCTTCAGGAAGGCACGCCAAAGGTCGATAAAAAGAATTTCGTCGGATTGCCGATCCCACCGGCAGCCGGATTACTTGCTTCGTTCGTGCATTTTTCTCCGCTCCCTCTCAATTTTCATGGTGAAGGTCTCGCTCGTTTCTACGCCTACCTCGTCATGATCCTGATCGCGATCTTAGGCGTCCTGATGGTTAGCACCTTGCGCTACTCCAGCATGAAGACGGTCGGCACCGGTCGCCGGAATTTGTATCTGGTCCTTGTTATCGCGGCGATCGGAATGTTGATGTGGCTCTATTCGCAGTACGTTCTTTTGATCCTCTCCGCCGCATACGTTTCGCACGGCATCATCTGGTATCTGTTGAGCTCGATCCGTCCGCGCCGGCAAACGGCGCATCCGGAACAGCGCGTCGAATAGTCTACCCGTAATTAACTAAATTGAGTCTAGCGCCGGCTTGAACGGTGGCGAGCTGTTGAGATCGACGAGACTTTAGCAGCCGATCGTCGTACGGAGCGTTCGCTCGAACTCTCATCGGCGACATCGTCGTCGAAGGAGATACGACTTGAGATCAACAGAGCGAGCAGCATGACGAACAGTACAGAAACCGCGGTCGTGTGCAGCACGAAATCGAAGATGCTGTGAACGAGGATCGCAAAGATACCTGACAATGCTCCTATCGCGATCCCGCGACGGTACCTATTCCCTATCCCGACGGCTTCACGTCCAACAAGGAAAAGGCGCCAAAGGAAAAACGCTCCGATTATGGCGCCGACCAGGCCAGCATCCGCAAGCACTTGCAAGTAGTCGTTGTGGGACTGCTCTACCCGTTCGAGTCCGCTCATCGAATCGTGCCCTGTATAGGCAACACCAAACGCGCCGAAACCTGCTCCGAATGGAAGATTTCCCTCTATGACACGCATCGTCACCCGCCAGATGTTGCTTCGCCCCGTCGACAGATCATCCGTAGCTGAGGTTTCTGCCAATCGCGTTAAAGACGTTTCACCCCCGACGAACACTGCTCCTCCAACCACTGCGCCTAAGAGTAGCACCGCCAGAGCGAGCCGGAGCCCGAGTCTTGAACGGCCCCTCGATCCGGCGGTCAAGAGGACGAGGAAAATTATCTCCGCGACAAATGCGACGAGCCCGCCACGCGATCCGCTGAGCAAGAGTGCAACCCCCATCAATCCGATGACGGTTATGTAGAGCAATCGTTTGTCTTTAGTGACCGCACCCGCAAACACCAGTCCCAGCGGCAATGCCATTGTCATTTCGATGTACGCCGCAAAGTTGTGCCGGTTTACGAAAGAGCCGAATGGTGCCCCGGCCTCGTAGATGCCATATATCTTAAGAGGGCTAAGTACAGACTGGAGGATCGCGAAGAAGGCGAACGCAAAACCGAAGACGGAAATCACCAGCGCGAGTTTGCGAATACGCGACGCCGAATCAAGCAGCACGAGCGTAAATGAAAAAAGCAGGAACAGTGCCAGGAAATGGATCGCTGAAACCTGTGTAGAGAAGGGGTCGAGTGAAATCGTGCGCGGCAGTCCGGACACACCTGCTGTGCCTGCTATGCTTCCAAAAGGAATAACCTGAATGAACCCAAAGATCGCGGCCGCGAGTAACGCGAGTGGAAGCAAGCTTGGGCTAAAGCGTACGAGCCCGGAGATGTAACAATCGATCGCCCAAAGCAAGACGGCTGCGGCCACCAGTACATAGAAAACCGCCAGAACAGGCTGATGCACTGTGCCGTACGCGATCGTCGTAAAGATCACGATCGCGGCAATCAAGAAAAATCCAAATCTATTGGCCCAGGTCATAGCTTTGAAAGCTGAAAATCGTCGTACCAGATGCTCCCGGATATCGGACACTGCTCGCAATATAGTCGTCCGGTACGAACGTGAATGCCGTCAAAATCTTGCGGTGCAGTAAACTCCATGCTTACCGGGACCCAATCCGTAGAACCGACTGCAAACGGCTCTGAAGCAGCAATCCCGACATTGGCTAGACCACCGAGCACCTGGACCATTGGTGGTCCGCCGCTTCGCAAATTGTCCGTTCTCACCATGAACGATAAACGATATCGGGCTCCGGGTTCAACGGCGATAAATTGGACGACGTTGTGCAATTCCGGCTTCGCATATCCCTTGAACGTCACCTTCAGACTGCGCGAGCCCTGAAACTTCACTCCGACATCAGGCGCGATATCGACCTTTCCTTCCCCGCGGAGAATTCTCCATCCAAAGATTGTGTCGTCAGGTCCGCCGATATACGTTTCGAATCCCCCGTTCGATATACTCTCTGCCTTTGCTTCCGGGTCGATCCCCGTCTGAACTGCGAACGCAAGTGACTCTCGCAAACGCTGCTTTTCAAAAAGGCCTCGTGCGATCCTCTTTGCGGTATCTAGATGCTTCGACTTATCTTCCTCTCCCAACGTATTCCAAACGCGAAGAGCGTTGTCCGCACTGCCGCGAGCCGCATAGAACAACGCGAGAGTCGCACGAACATCCGGCGTGTCAGCAGCCAGCCCTTCGACTTTTTGTGCGTCTTTATCGAAGTAGTCCCACGCGAGCGAAAACACCTGCTCTCGATACACAACGCTTCGCTCGGTCGTCTTTCTCAACTCGGAAAACGCTTCCTCGCTTCTGTTTTGACGAAGGTAAAAGTTTCCGAATTGCCAGTGAGGGAATGTGTAGGTGGGTGCAAGCTCGACCGCCTTTTGAAAGGCCATTTCGGCGTTCAACGGCTGATCGGCCTGTTCGTATGCTCGTCCAAGCTCGATCCACCATCGAAAGTCGTTCGGCGATCGACGGACGACCTCTTCGAAAAGACGCACCGAGCTCTCGATACTCTCGAGAGAAAAGTTTCCCTTTTCCGCGGTTGCGGCGAGCCATCTCGGTCTCGGGTCGCCCGGAGCCAAACGAATTGCAAGTTTTGCGACATCGGCTGCGTTCGGCTGGGCGGGCGCCGTTAGGTGGGCAAGCATGTTCCCCACCTGCCAGCGAACAGCGAACCAGGCAAAAAGTATTGTAAAAACAACTACGGCACCAACGACGACCTTAGCCCGCGTGCTTTTAGATTCAAGAACAATTATTGGAGACTCTTTCATTCTCGCCCGAAAAATTCAACGATCTTCTCTACGACAAATTGCTGTTGGTCCGCACCCAGTTCAGGATATATCGGAAGAGCAATCGTCTCGCGCGCCGCACGTTCCGATTCAGGAAAGTCACCCTCGCGATAGCCAAGATATTCAAAACACTCCTGCAAATGCAGAGGCACCGGATAATAAATGTCGGTGCCGATGTCACTTGCGGTTAGGAAAGCTCGAAGTTCGTCGCGCCTTGCGGGCACGCGTATCACGAATTGGTTATAAATGTGACGGCAGTTGTCCCGCTCTTTTGGCAGTGTAATCTCTTCCGCTAAACCGGCATCGGTGAACATCGTCCGGTATCGATCAGCGTTTTCCTTTCGCTTATTAGACCACATGTCGAGGTGCGGCAGTTTTACCCTCAGCACCGCGCCTTGAAATCCGTCGAGGCGCGAGTTCAAGCCTACCCATTTGTGATAGTAACGTTCCTCGGAACCGTGAACGCGAAGCGCGGACAGTTGGCGGGCGAGATCTTCATCATCGGTAGTCATAAAACCACCGTCACCCATACCGCCCAGGTTCTTGGATGGATAAAAACTAAAACAGCCGATCGCACTCATCGCTCCGGCTCGGATCCATCTTCATCGGCACCTATAGCCTGGGCCGCATCTTCGACAACGGGGATTCCATGCTTGCCGGCAATGGCGTTCAACCGCGTCATG
>JBKJOR010000372.1:0-6201 GCA_046595575.1 Pyrinomonadaceae bacterium
CGACGAGCAAAAGCGGCAGGAAACTCAACGATCTTTTCTTAATATTCTTCATTTCTTGATCTTGAAACTGCGTTGGGGCGTGAACTAGAATCCACGCCCCAACTCATTCATCTCACCGGCGTGTCGCGTGAAGTGCCGGTCCAAAAAGGCAGTAATCCACCTCTCTATTTCTCAAAGTCGAACTCACTAAATCCGGTTACCGGTCTGATGTTCGATGTCCGAGGCGTGTTACCTGGGTTCGGTGGCAGCAAATAGGGAAAGCGCGTTAGAAGCGGACCCTCCGGATTTGCGCTCACGCCGTCACCCGCATCCTTGTTTGGCGATACGTTGAATGCCGGTGTGAAAGGAGTTCCACCGAGAGCAGCGCGAAGGACAATGTCGGTGACATCATCGTGAACGCGTCGTCCATTAGGGAATCCTGCTACGTCACCTCCGAGCAAGCCTAATCGGTTGATACTCGCAATCGGTGTGATCGGAATCGCGGTATTCAGCCTCAGGTATTCATGAGCCGTACCATCAGAAAGGAACGTAGTGTAGTTCGGACCCGTCACCGCGTTAACAGGAATGCCGGTGCCAAAGATCTGCACCAGATCATTACGAGGAGCGGGCGGGATATTGATATTTATCCCGTAGAATGCGAGCAGTGCATATTTCACGAACTTCGGAAATTCCGGATCCGTGACGGCCTGGACGACGCGGGGAATGGTTCCGTCAACCGCAGGCGAAAGCGAGTTAAACGCATCTTTCAGGTTTAGCGGAATAACAAGTTCGTTGACCAACGGGCTACCAAGACGCGAGATCTGGCGCCACGGGCCTTCGTTGAACGTTCCGGAATCGTTGATGACGCGAGTAGAGCGCCGGCTCGCAGTCGACCATACGCCGATGACTGCATTCGGATCGGTTGGACCTGAAGGAACAGCGCGGTTTCGCGTCAGTTCCTGGATGGGAACTTCGATCGCGATCGTGCTGATATTGTAGCCCTGCGTCGAATCGACACCGTTGCCGACAAATAGTCCCGGTCCGCCCGTGTTTATCGTGCGCAGGTTGAGAGCGTCGAAAACGCCGAGATCGATGTAGAAATACTCGTCGCGAGTACCGGCGAATACTTTCCCGCCGTTGAACAGATCATAAACTGCCGGCTGGCCCAGGCTTGTTTCGTAGTTCGGAGTGACGCGCGGTCCGATATTAGCCGGCGGCGTCCTGCGTCCGGCCGCGAGCAGTTGTCCGCGTCGGCTGGATTGTCTGTCGACACGCCGAACCGTATAGGTCTGCGGCATGTTGTAATCAATATCGTTAAGACTGTTGATCACAGCGTCCTGGTTTAGCGTGCTCATGCCAAGTACAGTTTCGCCGTTGAAGATCTCGGTATTGAATTGAAACTGGTACGTTACGTCTTCAATTCCGTCACCCGTGTTGTCAATTTTGATTTCGTACAAGACAGTGTCGTCAAAACGAAACCACTGCGGACCGCCCGAAGGCTCCTGCAACGGTATGTAGTTGGCGATCAACGTAACGAAGCCGTCGCGGCCGGGTTCCACGCTACGGAATGCATACGTGTCGGTGTTGTCAGCAAATCTGTCCATGCTGATCAGCGGCGCTTCCGCATGACTCGAAGCCAGGGCGGGTAACGCTGACGTTGAAAAGAGTAAGGATAATCCGATTAATCCCTGCCCAAATTTTTTCGCTATATCTTTCATATTTCTCCCTTATGTTATTTGAGATCTTAGTGGACCGGAGGTCCGGTCCACGTCGATTCATGCAAAGCTAAGAACTAGTGCGTGTCGTAGTTGGCAATCGGATAATCCCCATTCTGCCCGAATACGAATTGAGTAACCATCCCGTTTGAACTTCTAAGCACATAGAACGAAGCGTTCTCGGGGCGATATACCGCGATGTCGGTCCTGCCGTCACCGTCATAATCCGCCTGAACCGTATAGTCAGGCTTAGAACCGAACTGCGTAGATGAAAATCCGTTGTCGGAACTTCGCAAGATGTACCAGGTGTAATTCGTTCCTGTCCGAACAACAGCGAAGTCGGTTTTTCCGTCGCCGTCGTAATCACCCGGTACTACGAGGTCAGTGGCTAGACCCCACTGAACCTGGCCAGGTCCGAGCGTGCTTCGAAGGAAGTAAAAGACTCCCAGGCCGTTCTGATCTCGGAACGTACCAAGATCAAACCTGCCGTCGCCGTCATAATCGCCAGGAGCTGTTATGTCGCTCGAAAGACCGAAGGTCTCGATCCGGATAGTACCGGTTGCGCTCAGGGCTATGTACCAAACCATTTGCCCGCCCGTTCGCCGGACAACAGCGAAATCCGTTCTTCCGTCTCCGTCATAATCACGAGCGACCGGTTCGTCGCCCTCCAGGCCGAATCGATAAGTCTGCACAGCACCATCCGAACTTCTGAGAACGAAAAAGGTACCGGTCGAAGGACGCCACACGGCGGAATCGGCGCGTCCGTCACCGTCGTAATCGCCAGGCGTCTGCACGTCCGTTGACAGTCCGAAGGGATACGAATAAAACGAACCGTTGGAACTGCGATGGATGAAGTTCGTGTTGGTTGAAAGGCGGAAAAGAGCGTAGTCCGCTCGGCCGTCGCCGTCAAAATCAAGCGATGTTGTGCCCGCGGCCGTACCTCCAAACGAAGCCGAAAGGCCACGCAGCATGTTGCCGCCTCCTATCGCTCCGACCAGAGTTGCTGCGCCGGTCGTTAGATTGATCGTGTATAGCCGTGAGGTCCCCGCAACTGTCAGGGCCGCGTAGGCCACCCCACCTGCCGGGGCGATGTCAAAGCCGTTGATGCTCGAGGCGTCAACTCCGAGAGGACCGACGAGGTTCAATGTCCCGTTATTCGGGGGAACTTGCGTGTAAAGCGCATCTATCGTCGTGTCGATAACAAAAAGCGTTGTCGTTGTCGCTCCGGCGACGTTGTTTGTGTAAGCGGCGGCGTTGACGTTCGGCGCGCCAGGATTGAGCGGCATGTCCGTTCCAGCAAGTGCACCGTTGTCCGGATTCAAACGTAAATTCTGCCCGGTGTTGCTGACAACTCTGATCCGGTCGACCGTCGGATTAAAATCAAAACCGAAGTCTGTGCCGTTCAAGGTAAACGCTCCCGCAGTTCCGACCTGTGTCGCGACCCCGGTCGATCGGTTAACAAGATAAAGGCGGCTCGTGCTGCCGAGAGCGTAAAGCCCGCCGGTAGCAGGGCGAAAATCGATCCCAAGAACTAATTCGCCGGCTTGCAGCCCGGTTATCGCGATCGGCGGGGTGACAATCCCTGGTGTTGCCGAATCGAATCGGACAAGTTGGTTCGCCGTATTTACGCCGTACAAAGTGGCGGCTTTAGCGTCGACGAGACCGACAACGAAAAGCAGTGCAAACAAAAAAGGCACAGTTAGCATAGAACTGCGCCTGGTAATAGATTCTCCAAAAAACATATAAACCCTCCCTTACTCGCGTTTTGTGCCTATCCGACAAACTTACGCCTTCAATTCGCGCCCACAAGCGCAAACAATTAAATTCTTCGCTAAAAAAGTCAGAACCTTTCGGTTAATGACTTCGTGTTCGTTAACTCTTGCTCAATGGATTCAACTTCTCTTTCTTCCTTCGAGAGCCGGAAGTCAGTTTGAAAGTCCATATGATTAAATTCCCGTTAATCCGATCGTCCAGTTAGTTTCAGAGGTAATCCTGAGGAAAGGCCCGACCAATGAGGCATTTAGAACTAAACCTGAAGTGTTGATTTTAGGGTTTGTCGCTCCCGCACACTGTACGCGGGCGCACATTAGCGGAAAATTCTCACCATGCGTAAGCGACGGGGTTTTGATATTGTTATCTATTCGATTTGAAGCATGAACCCCGCAAACATTAGAAATTTTTCGATCATCGCCCATATCGACCACGGCAAGTCGACGCTGGCCGAGCGTATTTTGCAGCTCACCGGAGCGGTCGCCGACCGTGACATGGAAGCGCAAATGCTGGATGACATGGACCTCGAGCGCGAGCGGGGCATAACGATAAAAGCACACGCCGTGCGTTTGGATTACAAGGCAAAGGACGGGCAACAATATGTACTGAATCTGATCGACACGCCGGGCCATGTCGATTTCAGTTACGAAGTTTCTCGCTCTCTATCGGCGTGCGAAGGCGCGTTGCTTGTCGTAGATGCGTCGCAGGGCGTCGAGGCTCAGACCCTGGCGAACACGTATCTCGCGATCGAGAACGACCTCGAGCTTATTCCCGTTTTGAATAAGATCGACCTGCCATCGGCCGAACCCGACCGCATCAAGGAGCAGATCGAGAACATTATTGGTCTCGACGCAACCGAAGCCGTTCTGACGTCGGCTAAGACGGGCCTCGGTGTCGAAGAGGTTCTCGAGGCGATCGTCGCAAAAGTCCCGCCTCCGAAGGGCGATCGCAACGCCCC
Source organism: Pyrinomonadaceae bacterium (assembly GCA_046595575.1). Classification (GTDB taxonomy): domain Bacteria; phylum Acidobacteriota; class Blastocatellia; order Pyrinomonadales; family Pyrinomonadaceae; genus OLB17. Next base: position 4,423 of record JBKJOR010000372.1, read on the forward strand.
ACTGAAGGCTTTGATCTTCGACAGTTGGTACGACAGCTATCGGGGTGTAATAGTCCTGTTTCGCGTCATCGACGGGGTAATCAGGAAGGGAACGAAGATAAAATTTTTTAACGCTGGGCGCGAGTATCTGATCGAGACTGTAGGTGTGAATCGTCCGCGTCCGACGCCGATCAATGAGCTAGGTCCGGGAGAGGTCGGCTTTATTACGGCGTCGATCAAGACCGTCGCTGATGTTCAGATCGGTGACACGATCACCGAAGCGGCTCGTCCGGTCGACAAACCGCTGCCTGGTTTTCAGGAAGTGAAGCCGATGGTTTTCGCCGGTCTTTATCCGATAGATTCGGCTCAGTACGAAGACCTTCGCGACGCGATGGAAAAGTTGCGTTTGAACGACGCGTCGTTCTTCTTCGAACCTGAATCCTCGACCGCGCTCGGCTTCGGATTCCGTTGCGGCTTTCTCGGGTTGCTGCATATGGAGATCGTCCAGGGGCGGCTCGAACGTGAATTCAACCTCGAGTTGATCACGACAGCGCCGGGCGTTCGATATCGGGTAACAACGACCGATGGCGTGACGGCCGAGATCGATTCGCCGTCGAAGATGCCGGATGTCGGCCGGATAACAAAGATCGAAGAGCCGTTCATTGTGGCGACGATCCTGACGAATGATGAGTTCCTCGGCGGCATCCTGCCGCTGCTCGACGAGAAGCGAGGTGTGCAGAAAAAGTTTGAGTACGTGACGAAAGATCGCGTAATGCTTGTTTATGATTTGCCGCTCAACGAGATCGTTCTGGATTTTTACGATCGTTTGAAATCAGTCTCGCGTGGCTATGCATCGCTCGATTACCATCTGTCCGGTTATCAGATGAGCAAGCTGGTAAAGCTCGACATTCTCGTCTCGGGTGAGCCGGTCGATGCACTCTCGCTGATCCTGCACACCGACACCGCAGTCGCAAAGGGCCGCCTGCTCACAACGAAGATGAAGGAGCTGATCCCACGGCAGATGTTCGAAGTCGCCATCCAAGCCGCCATCGGCAGCAAAGTCATCGCCCGCGAAACCGTCAAAGCGATGGGCAAGAACGTGATCGCCAAATGCTACGGCGGCGATATATCCCGCAAACGTAAGCTGCTCGAAAAACAAAAAGAAGGTAAAAAGCGGATGAAGAAAGTCGGCCGCGTGGAAATTCCGCAGGAAGCGTTTTTAGCGGTGTTGAAGGTGAATGAAAGTTAGCTCAGAGTTCCGTCCAGCCCGCTGTTTCCCATTTTACGAGACCGCGTTTGTGATAATCCGAATACCTAATTCGATTTTGTCTATCGACTACAATATCTCGCCCGCTGATCATCCCGATATACCTGCAAGAGAAATCGTCGGCGAGCGCCACGAAAGCGAGCAAATCGAACTTCGTATTGTCTATCGCAAACAAATGATTGTTTCCGATCTGCGCATGCCTCGTCTTTACTTCAATTCGCACCTGTGTATCTTCCAATTCAAATAGTTCGCGCGCTTCCTCGGACAATCTTCCCTGGAAATCAAAGTATTTATTACTCGTTTCGCATTGCTCGATTTCAAGGAAAGGCGGACAAAATTTGAAAAAGTAGTACTCACCGAGATCACCAACAAACTTCTTCTCACTAAATCTAATGCTGCCCAGATTCGACTCACCGATGACCCTCGCGATCTCAAGATCGATAAGGCGTCTCTGTTTTAGCAAGTCAACGAGTTTTGATTCGACTTCCATCTTCGCCGATCGCCTCTTAGTCCTGCATTGCTAAATCACTCTT
>JBKJOR010000443.1:0-2539 GCA_046595575.1 Pyrinomonadaceae bacterium
TTCCAATCAGACTCGCCGGTCATCGGATCGATCGGCAATTCGCGTAAATAGGCCTTTATAACCTCGTCCGTAGCGTTCAAGTCTGTTGCGTTCTCGCCGAAAGCGCCTCCCGCAGCCACTGTATTAATTCCCCGCTGCCGAACCTTCACGCCGTCAACAAGTGTCTCGAGCGTTGGAGGATACCGGTCAAGATTCTCATTATCAAAAATGGTGCAGTCGTCGACGACGACACGGCTTCGCGGATCCGCTGGAATATTCCCACCACCCCCGCGGCCGCGGGTCGGATCAACGCTCGTAATAGCACCTGCCGGGCACGCTCCTATCGTGTCCCGCTTGAACTCGTCGATCGCCGTGCGGATCTGCCGTAGCGTTTCACGGAGTCGTATCTCACGCTGTCGCTTTACCGAGTTCTGTGCGAGCGGCAGCGTTCCCATGATCAGGATCGCAAGCACGGTCAACGTAATAACCAACTCGAAGAGAGTGAAGCCGCCTGCGGATGGTGATTGTTTTAGTCGCATTCGCACTGGGTCGGTACTCGGCCTTAATACTTGATCGAGAAGTTTCTGCCATCCAGAGCTAGAAAATTCAAGACTTCTTTTTCCAAAATAAGCTGCGGCTTTCCGTCGACAAGTGCCTCGATCTCCACGAACGCCAGCACGCCGTCAGTCGAGGAAACCGTTTTATCGGTCGCCGAAAGCGAGACGAACATCCTTCCGCCCTGATTGAGGAACGGAGTCGCTGCTGTGTTCGCCATTCCCATGCCGAAAACGTCGCCGAACAAGACCGATCGAACTACCAGCTTTTTCTCGTCGAATCGTAAGCCAAGTACCGCTGACCGAAACGGTCCGCCGCTCTTAACCATCACCGGCAGTCTCACCCGCTCGCCCGCTTTGAGTGAAGCGATCTCGGGACCGATCGTCAGTTCTACCTGCTGCTGAGCAGGGGCCGATTCGACAACGGGTCGTTCGCGCACGGCGGTGTCCGCCGTCTGTTTGATCTGCAATGTTTTCAACCCGCTATTGATCGGAACCAGATTAATAGAGGCAGCAGCCGTCTTAGGAGCAGTAGATGCGCTTTCAGAAACCGTCGTCACCGCAGTGTCCGCGATGCCGGTCCTTACATATGCAGGAGCCCGGTCCGGAAGTTGGATACGAGCGGTCGTCGGCAAACGACGCGCCGAAGCGAGCAGTTCCTCCCGCTCTTCCTGAATGATCATCGCCTCGAGGGATCCACTAGTCGGCGTCGCAAGACTACCCGTAGGACGTTCAATTTCATCCTCGGGAAGGATGTTCGGTGCCCGTATGACACGCGGTGTCACGGCAATTACGATATCTACCTGTCTTTTATCTTGCGTCGGAGTACTGAACAGGCGTCCTATGATCGGGAGCCAGCCCAGCACCGGAAGGCCTTGACGTGAGTCGCCCTCGACATTTGTCGCAACGCTAGCCAAAAGAAGTGTCTTGTTGTTCTGTACGCGTGCGGTCCCCTTTATCGTTCGTTCCGTAAAGATCGGGTTGTCAGACGTTCCGCCAGTCGCGACGTCCTTAGATTCGATCTCCATCGCGACCTGCACATCCTGGTTCGGAAAGACGATTGGTTTGAACTTAAGCGTAAGACCTGTCTGCTCATAATTGATCACGTTCGAGACAACTCCGTCGCTGCCCGGCTGGTTTGATCCGACGCCGACGAACTGTGCGGTCCTCACCGGAACTCTCTGTCCAATGCGGGCCGAAGAATCTTCATTATTAAAAGCGTGGATCTGGGTAGATGCTAAAAGCTTTGTGGTGCCCTTGCTCTGAAATGCGCTGACGACACTCGACGGGATCAGAAGTCCGGTAGCTATCCGAGTCAGAATACCCGCGCCGAACCCCCCCGTGAAAGGAGCAACGGCCTGATTAGTGCCGCCGATATTATTTAGCTGGCTTCCCAAAGGTCCTCCGATCTGATTGCCCAATCTGAGCAGGTCGTTCTTATTTACCTCGTAGATACCGACGTCCATCACGACTTCGGCCCGGTCCTTGTCGAGCGAAGAAATTAGCTTCCCGAATAATCGAATGTTCTCTTCGGTATCTCGGATCGTCAAGCTGTTCGTGGTCGCGTCCTCAATAACGATCGTCTGGCTTCGGCCCGGTTGTGCCGGAATAGCTGCGGTGATAATCGCCTTGACATCCTTCGGACTGGCATTTGCGAGATAGAAAGTGCGCAAAACAAGCTGCTGGAAATTTGTCCGGCGGTTTCCGGTAGCGACCAGAATCGTTCGTGGACCTACCTTCTGAAAAAAGAGATTCTCCTGAAGAAAGATATAGTCGAGTGCCTTGGCTGCCGTCACGTTCTTAAGCTCGATCAGGATCTTTCGTGTCTCGAGCCTCGAATCTGCATCGAAGAGGACGTTGAGGTCCAGGTCCTTCGCCAATTCCTTTACGATGTACTGCAGATTGACGCCGCCCGGAAACGGGACATTGCGCATTTTCTCCAGCCGCTGCGGGATCTGGAAATCCTGAGGTGCCTGGGCGTTGGCGCTGTAGCTTGTCGGCATTAG